>VGEI01000016.1 GCA_016869415.1 Alphaproteobacteria bacterium | reverse complement strand
GCGCCCTCGGCCGCTCCGAAACCAGCCTGATCCTCGGCATCGGCGACGAGGCCCCGACCGACTACGCACTTCAGCCGGGTCTGGCGGTGCTGGCGTCCCTGCTCACTGTTGCCTATGTCGCGGCGCTCACCTTCACCGGCATCGGCTTCCTCTGGGCAACCATTGCCTATATCGGGGTGCTGGGCTGGGCCATGTCCGAGCGCACGCGCCGCCACACTCTCATTGCCGCGATCATCGCCGTCCTGATGGGTTCCGGCATCACCATCCTGTTCACCAAAATCTTCATTCTCGATCTGCCGTGAGCGCACCCCTCCGATGAGCCTGGCAGAGGCCTTCCTATACCTGGCGACGCCGACGTCGTTCCTGATCGTCTTCGGCGGCGTCCTGCTCGGTATCGCCGTCGGCGTCATGCCCGGCATCACGGCCGGCATGCTGCTCGCGCTCGTCCTGCCCTTCACCTACTACATGACCAGCATCAACGCGGTCATCCTGCTGATCGCCATGTTCATCGGCGGCGTCAGCGGCGGGCTGGTGACCGCGACCCTGATGCGCATCCCCGGCGAGCCCAACGCCGTGATGACTTGCCTCGACGGCTACCCGATGGCCAAGGCCGGCCGGCCCGGCCGGGCGCTCGGCCTCGGCAACGCGGCCTCGATCGTCGGTGGCTCGATTTCCTGGCTTGCCCTCGTGCTGCTGGCGCCGCCGCTGGCCAAGATCGCCGTCGTGCTCGGGCCCTGGGAGAATTTCGCCCTGGTGATCATGGCACTGGTGCTGATCTCCTCGCTCTCCGGCGGTTCTTTCATCAAGGGACTGATGGCCGGCCTGTTCGGCATGCTGGTCTCGATGCCCGGCATCGACGAGACCTCCGGCATGCTGCGGCTCAATTTCGGCTTCCATGAGCTTGACGGCGGGTTCGACGCCCTGCCGGTCATCATCGGCGTCTTCGCGCTCAGCCAGATCATCGCCGACACGATGCATATCGGCCAGCAGAACATCGAGCATGTGCGCGCCAACATGCGGGGCATCCTGATCTCGCTGCGCGACTACGTGACACATGGCTGGAACATGCTGCGCTCGTCGGTTATCGGCGTGTGGATCGGCATCCTGCCCGGCGTCGGCGCGGCTATCGCCTCGATCATCGCCTACACCACGGCCAAGAACCTGTCGAAGACTCCCGAGCAGTTCGGCAAAGGCAGCGAGGAGGCCATCGTCGCAGCCGAAAGCGCCAACAACGCCACCACGGGCGGCACGCTGATTCCGCTGCTCACGCTCGGCATTCCCGGCGGGCTCGCCGATTCCATCCTGCTCGGCGCCCTCGTTATTCATAATCTGCAGCCGGGTCCGCTGCTCTACATCAACAACCCCGGCGTGGTGAATGCCATCATGGCGACGCATCTGGTCGCCCACCTCGTGATGTTCCTGTTCATGACCATCGGAGTGATCCTCTTTGCCCGGCTGGCCCTTCTGCACCGGGCATGGATCTTCCCCACCGTCCTGGTGTTCTGCGTCATCGGCGCCTATGCGCTCAACAACCGCCCCTTTGACGTCTGGGTCATGCTGGCCTTCGGCGCCATCGGCTTCGGACTCGAATACGCCAAGGCACCGCTGGCCCCATTCGTCATCGGCCTTGTACTGGCACCACTGGCGGAGAAAGAGCTCCGCTCCGGCTTGATGTCGTCGGGCGGCACGCTGATGCCGCTGGTTCAGCGGCCGATCTCGCTTGCCTTCCTCGTCGTTGCGGTCCTGATGTTCATCTGGCCCTTGTGGCGCGAATGGCGGCGCCGCGCTAAGGCTGGCGCCGCCATCCCTTGATCCGGGTCAGTTCGACTGCGCCGGCTTGACCTGGGCGGCCACCGCCTTGATGCCGACCATCCGTTGATCGAGCACTGCCTTGAGTCGCCCGCCCGGGATGTAGGCTGGGTCGATCCCCTGCTCGTCGTAGCGCTTCTTGAAGTCCCCATCGCGCATCGCCGCTTCAATGGCCTTGGCCATCACGTCAAGACGCGCCGGCGGCGTGCCCTTGGGTGCGAGCCAGAGGATCGCCTCGGAGAATGTGAAATTGTATCCGGCTTCCTTCGCCGTGGGCACGTTGGGGACAACGGGGTGGCGAGCGTCGGCGAAGAGAGTGATCGGCCGGATACCCTGCGGTTCGTAGTTGACGAACTCGGGCACCGAGAACAGCGAGAATTCCGTGTGGCTACCGAGCACCGAACGCAGGCGCACCGCGCCCCCGCCGGCCTGGACCCAACGGAACTCCACGCCAGCCTCGCGCCCGAACATCAGCGGCACGAAATGCGGCAGCAACCCGATATTGGTAGCCGCAGAGACCTGGCCCGGCCGCGCTTTCGCCTCGGCCACGAGATCCTTGAGCGACATGATCTTCGAGTCCGACTTGACGGCCAGGCCGATCTCGATCGCGCCGACCTGGGCGACGAGATCGAAGGCCGTGTGGTCGTAGTCGGTGACACCCATCGCCGCGGCCGTGAGCAAGCCCATGTGCCAGATGCCCAGCGTGTGGCCGTCTGGTTCCGCCTCCTTGATCATGCGCGTGCCGACGGTGCCGCCGGCTGCCCCATTGTTGACGATCACCAGCGGCTGCGGCAGCAGCTTCTTCTGGTCGATGGTCATCTGGAAGAGCCGCGCCACCAGATCGGTCGATCCGCCGGCCACGACCGGCACGATGATGCGGATCGGCTTCTCGGGGTAGGCCGCGGCCGGCTGCGGTGCCAACAGGAGCGTTGCCGCCGCCAGCCCCAGGATGCCTCGAATAAACAAACGTCGCATAACTCTATCTCCGTCCTTGAGGCACTACTTCTTGGTTGCCATCTTGGCGATCGGCTCGATCTCCTTCCAGGTGTCAGCCAGGCTCTTGTCGAGTTCGGGCCCGGCCAGGAAGACCGGGGCAAACAGGCGATCAGCCAGCTCCTTCTGAACATAGGGCGTCTGCTGCGCCTTGCGTAACGCATCGGCGAAGGCGTTGACGATTGGCTGCGGTGTTGCCTTAGGAGCGAACCACCAGTTGGCTACGCAGAATTCGATGTTGTAGCCCTGCTCCTTGAGCGTCGGGATATCGGGAAGGCCGGGATGACGCACAGGCCCCGTGTAACCAAGGGGCTTGAGTTGTCCTCCGCCGCGGAAGTTGACGAACTCGGCGCTCGACAGAACACCAGCCTGCGTATGGCCGCCGATCAGGGCGCGGAAATTCTCGGCCCCTCCCCCGATCTGGACATAGCGGAAGGATGCGCCGGGCGTGGTCTGCTGAATCTGCAAGGCGGCCAGATGATTGATAGCCGCGATGTTGACGCCGAACTGAATCGTATCGGGCGCACGTTTGGCCGCCTCAAGCAGTTCCTTGAGCGAGTTGTAGGGCGAATCGTTGCGGACAACGGGTGTCAGGCAGAAGTCGCCGGTAGTCGCAACCCCCTTGAAGTCGCGGAAGCCGAAATCCATCACGCCGCTCGCCTCGCCGCCCATCAGGGCGATGTGGATGAGCAGGAAGTTGTGGCCGTCGGGAGCGGCATCCTTGATCTGCCGCGAACCAACGGAGTAATGGCCGGTGACGTTGAAGACGTTGATCGGCTGGGGCAGCAGCTTGTTTTCGTCGATCGCCCGGGCGAAGACGCGCCCCATCTGATCGGACGTACCGCCCGCGGCAAAGGGCACCACCACGCGGATCGGCTTCTCCGGCCAAGCGGCCAGAGCCGGCGCGGCGAGCAGAAAAGTCGTAGCAGCCAATGCGGCGATGCGAGCGATCATCGTTTTCTCCCTAGTCTTAATCATGCCGCGCCCCCAGGTTCGTCGGCTTATCCTGCGACGGTAGGTCATTTTTTGGCCGTGCGCTACCTCCGGAACGCTCGGATTCAGGCCGGTCTTTCGGTCAATCCAGCCAGCTGGCGGCCGGCATTCCTGGGCGCCAGCCCTCACACGCAAGTCAAGCCATGTGCCAAGCGCGCTGGGCGGAAAAGGTGAACGGCCGGCCTAGCCGCTCGCTCATGCCTGCCTTATGGCGCTGTCACCTCGCCGATCACATCCAGCTTCGCGTCGCTCAGGTAACCGTAGCGGTTGATCCAGACCCGGCCGCCGGATGCCTGCCATGCCACGCTCAGCCGGCGGCGGAAATCTTCCACCGGTCCGTAGCTGTGCGCCAGGGCATTGACCGGCGTACCCCCCGCCTCCGCCCGCGCCTGGACGATCTTGCGCTGCTGGGCTTCGAGGCCGACCGGATGCGGCTCGTCGGGTTCCGGGTAATGCCACGCGCCCATCGTGTCCGGCGGCGCGCCGTCGACGAGATCGAGGAGCCGGGCCAGGGTGCGGGCGGCCGTATCCTCGGCGCCGTGCACCGCCTCGGCGGCGAAGCGCAGCATCATCGGCCAGTGCATGGTGTAGAGCTTCACCGACAGGCTCGCCGAGTAGGGCGCGGCGCGCGCATAGTCGAACCCCGAGAGGCGCGACCACGGCGGCGGAAAGGCGTTGGGCATGAGCTCCTTGGCCGCAGCGCCGGCGTCATCGAGGGCAGCGCGATAGCAGCCCAGCAGCTGCTCGACCAGATGCGCCTTCAGGAGCCCGAGCTCGCGCATCACGCGAGTCTGGAGCAGCCCGGGCAGCAATCCGGCATCGCCGCCCCGCAGCTTCTGGTACAGGCCCTGCGCCTCCCATTGCAGAGTCTCGGCATCGATGCCGAGCTTGCCCGCCTCTTCCCGGGCGTGGCTCGAGAAATCGAGAAACCAGTCGTCGAGCGTGTAAGGCGGATACTCGGGCCAGTCGACACGAAACCCGTCGACCTGCGGATAGGCTGTCGCCAGATCAGCCAGAAGCGCCGCGCCATAGTCGAGAATATGCGGGTTGGCGAGGCTGCCGTTCTTGTCGACCCGGCGCTTGGGGACCTCGCCGTTGGGCAGGCGCGGCGCGTCGTCGTCCTGCGGGCCGCCGAACTGCACGCGATAGCCCGGGGGGATCGCCGCCTGGACCTGAAGGTAGACCTTGAGGCCGCGGCGCTTGGCCGCCTCGACGAACTGGCCAACCAGCGGCCCTTGCGAGCGCGTCAGGGCGGTAGGCTCCGAGGGCTGATAACGCAGACCATCGTAGCGCCGGCGTTCGGGCGCGAAACTGGGTGCCGTCCGCACGAAGAGCTCGCGCTTACCCCACAGCGGACGATCCAGCAGCCGCACGCCGCCCGCCCCGGCATCGATCGGCGGCTCGCGGCCACCCTCGCCTTCGGCCGCCGGCTCCATGACATAAGGTGAGGTCGCGACCGCGGTGGCGCGGGTCCGGCGCTCGATGTTGTCGAGCAGCCCGTCGACGGTCTCTGTCTGGATAAACTCCGGCATCACGGTGATGCCGACGAAGTGCTCGACCATGCCTAGCGCTCGCGTACCTTGTCGACCATGTCGATCAGGCGCGCCACATCGACGATCACCAGCTCCCCGTCGCGCTTCTCGACCACCTTCTCCCGGGTCAGGTGACCGAACTCGCGAGTCACTTCTTCGCGATTCGTGCTTACCCGGGCGGCGATGTCGGCGTGCTTGGGCGGCGGGTTGAGGATCGCCCGGTTGTCGGTGATACCGCGCTCGCGGGCCATGCGTACGAGTTCGGCCTAAATGCGGTTGCGCACGCCGAGCGTGCTGTATTCCACCACCCGCTCGGTTAGATTGCGAATCAGGCCGACGAGGCCGTTGAGCACGTTGTCCACGACCGCTGGATAGCTGCGCAATACCTTGCGGAACTGGTCGCGGGAGAGCGAGGCGAGCCAGGTGTCCTCGAGAGCCACGACGCTGGCCGAGCGGCTGCGCCCGTCGACGGCCGACAATTCGCCGAAGCTCGCGCCGGCGCCCAGGTCTCGGAAGGTCACCTCGCGGCCGTTGATGGCATAGATGGTGATGCGCACCCGGCCGCGCGCCACGAAATAGACATCGTTGCTGACGCCGTCCTGCTCGACGACCTGCTGGTCCTTCTCGTAGCCGCGCCAGCGGCACAGCGCCGCCACTGCTTCCAGGTCCGGCTTGGCCAGATCCTTGAGCATCTCGACCCGACCCAGCGCGGCCAGACGGTTGGCGGGATTCACGATGGCTCCCTAACGCCTTAACCGGGGCAGTCTGCCGCAAACCGAGGCCTTCCGCTACCGCACAGCCGAAGGTGAGGTTTCACACAGCGTCCGCCCCCCGCCCGTGAAGAAATGGCCGAAACGCCCCCAGCGGAGGCCTTTCATGACCCGATCCCTTGTCCAGCAGAGCATCCTTGCCCACCTGCAGCGCCTGCGGCGCGACCGCGGCGGCAGCTACTCTGTGATGACAGCGCTAGCGCTTCCCGTGCTGGTCGGCTTCACCGGCTTGGGTACGGAGGCGGGACTGTGGTTCTACACCCACCAGGCCATGCAGGGCGCCGCCGACGGCGCCGCCTTCAGTTGGGCGACCGCGCCCGCCTCTCGCTGCGGGCTACCCCGCACCCGGCGGCGAGATTGAGCTGCGCGAGGGCCCCTCGTCCGACGAGGGTGTGCTCTACATGCGCAATCCGTCGGTGATGAAGGGCTACCACAACCTCCCCGAACAGACAGCGAAGGTACTAAAGGACGGCTGGTACCGCTCCGGCGACAATTTCCGCCGCGACAAGGACGGGTTCTTCTACTTCCTCGGCCGGGCGGACGACATGTTCGTCTGCGGCGGCGAGAATATCTGGCCCGGCGAAGTCGAAAAGATGCTGGAGCGCCTGGACGGCGTGCATCAGGCCTTCGTCGTGCCGGTGCCCGACGAGCTCAAGCATCAGCTGCCTTTCGCTTTCATCGTCCTTAAGCCTGGTGCCACGCTGGACGAAGAGGCGGTGAAGGAGTTCGCGCTGAAGAACGGGCCAGCCTATGCCCATCCCCGCTTCGTCGAATTCGTGCTGGAGCTGACCCTGGCCGCGACCAACAAGGTCGACCGCCGCGGCCTTACCCAACGCGCCGAAAAGATCGCAACCCAGCGTCGTGCGGCTCAGGTGACGTAACGCGCCTCGATCGGCAAGTGCACTCCTGGCTCATAGCCGCTCAGGCCCCGGGCCAGAGGCGGATGGTGCCGGTCAGGAAAATGGTCAGCCTACGATCAGGCGCCGCTGAAGCGCCCGCCACCTACACACGCATGGCCTACGGATCGTAGAGCGGGTCACAGCCGGGATGCAAATCGCGCCAGCTGTGTTCCGTGGATCCCCAAAAACAGACACGCGCCCCGGCTCCTGGCCGGCGCGCGTGCTGCTGTCTCGAAACTCCCCCCGAAAAGGGGCGGTCACACCGACTCTTTGAGCTCCTTGGACGGGCGGAAGCGGACCTTCTTGCTCGCCTTGATCTTGATCGGCTCGCCGGTTGCCGGGTTGCGGCCCATACGCGCAGCGCGCTTGGCAACGACGAAGATGCCGAGACCAGGGATGCGGATCTTCTCGCCCTTCTTGAGATTCCGCGTCAGCGCCTCGACGAACCCCTCCAGGAGTTCAAGAACCTGCTTCTTCGGCAGCTCCTGCTTCTCGGCGATGCCGGCGGAAATGTGCTTCAGTGTAACGACGGGCATAGGTTCCCTCTTATGGTTGATAACCCCCGATTCGGGCGCGGCGCGGCGCCCGCTAATTCCTCGCTCGCGGGCGGGCCGCTGTCAATCGCGGTGCAAGCATTTACCGCGAAAAAAGTGGGTCAGACGAGGATCGCCCCGATGCCTTCCGCGCCGCCGGAATCCCGCCTATCCTCGGGTCGTGTCGTCCCCCACCTTCCGCGTCGCCAGCTACAACATCCATTCCTGCATCGGGAACGACCGGCTGTGCCGCGAGAAACGTATCCTGCGCGTCATCCGCGAGATGCATGCCGATGTCATCGGCCTGCAGGAAGTCGGCAGCAGCTCGCTGGTCGACGAGATGGAGCAGTTCACCTTCTTCGAGAAGCACCTCGGGATGAGCGCGGTCTCAGCCAGCAACCTGCGCTGGGGCTGCTTCGAGTTCGGCAACGCCCTGTTCACCCGCGGTGAGATCCTGAGCTCCCGCGTTGTCGACCTGACCATTCGTCCATTCGAGACACGGAGCGCCATCGACTGCCGGATCCGGCTGCGCGGCGCCGACATCCGTGTCATCGCGACCCATCTCGGCCTGTTTCCTCACGAGCGCCGGCGGCAGGTGGCGAAGCTGCAGGCTCTGCTGGCTGAAGGCCCGGTCGAGCCAGTCGTCATGCTGGGCGACTTCAATATATTCGGACTCGAACGGCGGCTGCTCCGCCGCAGCGGTGCGCCGACACAGTTGCCGCGGCTGCGGACCTACCCGTCAAGGCGACCGCTGATGTCGCTCGACCGGATATGGACCATTCCCAACCCGCACCTGCAGCACGTTCAAGTCCACCGGACACCTCTATCCCGGTCTGCCTCCGATCATCTGCCGATCGTGGCCGATGTGCTTCTCAGGTCAGACCAGGCGGTCCGGCCATCGTCCCACGCCACCGGCCGAACCACAGCGCCGTGGGCAGAAAGCCCCTTGATCGGCGGCGCGCTGCGACGCACCATCGCCTCTCGGCATCCGTAAGTACGAAGCCGGGGAGACGCATGGCGACGTTCACCGCGCAATCCGACAGCGCAATTCCCACGCGCACCGAACTCTTCGCCCGCGCCGAGGCCCTAGTACCAGTGCTGGCCGAGCGCGCCGCGAAATGCGAAGAGCTGCGCCGGGTTCCCGACGAGACTCTCGCCGATTTCCACTCGACCGGCCTGTTCCGCATGCTGCAGCCCAGGCGCTTCGGCGGCAGCGAGCTGGACTACGGCGACATCGTCGAACTGGGTGCCGTTACGGCCCGCGGCTGCGGCTCATCCGGTTGGGTGTTCGGCAACCTCGCGGTACACCACTGGATGCTCGCCATTTGGCCGGCCGAGGCCCAGCACGAGGTCTGGGATGAAGACCCCGACGCGCTGATCGGCTCGGCATTCGCTTTCCCCTGCGGCCGTGCCACCAAGGTCGATGGTGGCTACCGCGTGCGCGGGCGCTGGCCATTCTCCAGCGGCATTGACCCGTCCACCTGGGTCATGGTCGGCGCCATGGTCGATCCGCCTGAGGGCCAGACGGCGCCCGAAGCGCGAATGTTCCTGGTGCCGATGAAGGACTACAAGGTCATCGACAACTGGTTCGTCGCCGGCCTGCGCGGCACGGGCAGCAAGGACGTGGCCATCGACGACATGTTCGTGCCCGCCCACCGCACGCTGGCGGTGAACGAGGCCAAGGGTGGCCCCAATCCAGGGACCATGCTCAACCCGAACCCCAACTTCCAGCTGCCGCTGATCGCGACCTTCGCCTACACGCTGACCGGTGTGGCGCTGGGCATTGCCCAGGGCGCTATCAATACATTCTGCGAAGGCACTCGGCAGAAGGTGGCCAAGTACAACAATCTGCGCGTCGCCGAGCTGACCACCGTGCAGCTCCGCGTCGCCGAGGCAGCAGCGTCGGTCGATGCCGGCATGCTGCTGATGCTGCGCAACTGCGCCGAAGCGCTGCGCACTGCGGCGGCAGGCGAGACGCCGACCCTCGAGCAGCGGACCCGCTACCGGCGTGATGGCGCCTTCGCCGGGAGGCTGGCGGCCAAGGCCGTCGACCTGATCTTCGAATGCTCAGGCGGCGCTGGCCTCTTTGACTCGCATCCCATCCAGCGCTCGTTCCGCGACGTCCACGCCTGCACGTCGCATATCGCGCTGAACTTCGACGTCGCCGGTACGACCTACGGCAAGGTTATGCTCGGCCTGCCCTGTGACAACCCGTTGCTCTGAGGCCCGTGGCGGTCCTCGCGATCCCTTACGGCACGGCCGGACACCAGCCGGGCGGGCCCGCCGTCACCATCGACACCGACGCGCGTGATCCGCTGCGCCTCAACGACGGGCCTTACAGCTACGATGACGGCATACAAGGGCCCGGCGCCAGCGCGGCTGAGCGCCTCGCCTTCCTGCGCGATCACCTGACCGAACTGTGCGACATGTGGGCGAAGCGCCCGCGCCAGTTCGTTGACCTCTATTTCCGCTTCATCACCAGGATCATGGAGCGCGACCGCGCCAGAATCGAAGACAAGGTCGGCCGCCTCGGCGGACTTTTTACGCCCGGCGATTTCGCCTTCAGCGCCCTGCGACCGCTGCCGCGCGCCCATCTCCAGGACATTCGTGTCGATTTCGCCTTCTGGACCGGCAGCGCCCTCGTCGCCATCGATATCACCAGCGATGATTCCCGCAGCGCCACCTGGGAGAAGCGCCGCACGGCGCTCATCGCAGCCGACGTTCAGACCATCGAGATCCCGGGCTCCATGATCGCGCGTGATGACCCGGCAATTCTTGAAAGTCTGCTGCCCCGGGACTTCGCCGGGTTCTGGCAAGACGAGACCCTGCCCTCCAGCCCGTTCAAGGCCTTGGGCCTCGGCGATGGGCTGACTGGCACGCCGGATTTTTGACTACATCGCAAAGGCGACGGCGAGCGACAGGATCAGCGCCACCGCGAAGTCGATATTGACGATGCGGTTCAGGCGCGGATCGCGGAAACAGCGCGTCAGCGCCGCCCCCAGCAGCAGCCAGACGACGTTGACGATCACCAGGATCGGCGCCAGAGCCGCGAGCTTGAGGGCGACCTCGAGCATCGGATCGCTGGGGCTGAGCGCGAACCCCGAATGAAGCGCCGCCACGGCGGCGAAGGTTTTGGGATTGCCGGCGCCAACGAAGTATCCTGAACCTAGTGACGGAGCCTGGGCTTCTGCGTTTGTCTCCGTCAATGGCGGTGCCGTGGCGATCTTCCAGGCGAGATACAGCATGTAAAGAGCGCCGGCGACCGTTGCGACAGGCGCCACTCCCGGCAGCGCCAGGACCAGGCCGGCGAGACCCGTCGCCGTCAGCAGCATGACGGTGAGGACGCCGGTAATGATACCCGTGGCCAGCCAGAGGCTGCGGCGCAGGCCGAACGCCGCTCCGGCTGCCGCCAGCACCGTGTTGGCGGGGCCAGGGCTGCCGGCCAGCGCGAAGGCGGCCAGCACGAAGCCGGAAAGGTCGCTCGGAATAGTCATCGTCAGCACGTCGCCAAGCTTACTGCCAGGGACGTCAGGCTATTCCATTCATGTAGACAAACCCTAGATCGTCATCTCCAGGATGTAGAGCCCGCCGCTGAAGCGGTCCTGGCAATAAACGATGCCTTTCTCGTCGACATAGACGTCGTTGATCTGGATCGGCTTGCCCTTGGAGCCCTTCGGCGCGCCGGAGACGTAGTAGGCGATCTCCTTGGGCTGGAACGGGTCGCTGATGTCATGCACCCGCACGCCGCCGCTGAAATAGGTGCCGAAGACCCTGGTGCTCGAGCGGTAGGACGGCCCCGGCCGGTTCTCGTGCAGGTTATGCGAGCCGTAGCGCCCGCCTTTGGGCGCGAAGTTCTCGACCGGCGGCAGCGGCAGGGTGGCGATTGGCACGAGGTTGTCCTCCTTGCGCATGTCGACCACCCAGGTGAGCTTCGGCCAGTCCTTGCCGTTGTCGTTGACGCACTCATCGCTGACGATCAGCAGGTCGCGATCGAACAGCGGCATGGCCGTGTGGCTGAAGCCGTTATGCGGCGGGTGCGGGTTCCAGGCGCTGACTACCTTCGGGTGGCTCTTATCCGAGATGTCGAGGATAAAGACGCCGCCGTCGATATAGCCGAGATAGGCGCGGTCTGGGCGCTCCGGATAGACGTTGGTGTTGTGCACCCGGATGCCAGAGTCGAACTTGGGATGACGCTTGGGCGGCGCCACATTGTCGCCCTTGCGCGTGCCCGGCAGCCACCAGCGGCCCACTTCCGTCGGCTTCGCCGGGTCACGTACATCGACGATGCGGTAGATCTGGTCGTCCTTGGGATTGGTCGGCTCGAAGTCCGGTGCACCCGCCGAGAAATGCACAAACTCGCCGTCGACGAACCAGACCTGATGCGCGCCGCGCGAGTGCGGGCCGGAGCAGTCGAACATGGAGATCGACTTCGGCTTCTCGGGCGTGGAGATGTCAAAGAGCTCAAACCCGGCCGGCTTCAACCCAACCTGCGAGGTCTGGTAGGCCACGGCCATGATGTCGCCGCAGACCTCCAGAGAGTTGGAGCGCACCTGGCGGTGCGGCAGCTCGGTCTGCAGGATCATCTTGGGCTTGCGCGGATCGCTCACGTCGACGGCGGTGAAGTTCACCGGCGCGGATTCATGCGCCATCCACATGATCCGCCGCCCGTCCTTCGCCACCTGGAGGGACATGCCCTCGCCCATGTTGCCGTTGCTGCCGCACGGCTCATGGGCCAGCAGCTTCATGTTCAACGCCTCATCCGCCATCGTCGTCCCCTGTTGTGCTTGCGTTACACCGTCGATACAGCCTGCGTTTCCTGGTGCCAGACCAGGAGACGCCGGCGAATAGCTTCCACGCTCTTGATCACCAGCCAGCCGGCGGCGGCGATCTCCACGATGCCGGCGAAGACGCCGGGTGAATCGGCATAGCGCGAGGCGCGGATCATCGAGGCGCCAAGCCCATCGCCGCCCATGATGATCTCGGTGACGATGGCCACGATCAACGCCGTGGGCAAGGCCACCTGTAGGCCGGTGAGGATCTGCGGCAAGGCGGCCGGCAAGATAATCTCGCGCAGGATGTCTCTCTCCTTCGCCCCCAGGCTGCGAGCCGACCAGATCATGTGCTTGTCGACCCCTTGCGTGCCTGCGACGGTGGCGGCGATCACCGGAAAAATCGCGTTAAAGACGATCATCGAGACCTTGGACAGGTCGTAGACCCCGAACCAGAGCATAAACACCGGCAGGAAGGCCACCTTGGGCATGGGAAAACCGATGGAGACGATAGGATCGAAGAGCCAGTGGATGGAGGGGATGCGGGCGATCAGGATACCGAGTGCCACGCCTGCGGCCGCGGCGATGGCAAATCCGAGTACGGCACGATAGAGGGTCACCGACAGGTCGAGGAACAGCAGGCCGGAGACGGCGTCCTCGACCACACGCGCCAGCACAGAAGATAGCGTCGGCAGGAGGAACGCTGTGAACAGGCCGCTACGAGCCAGCAGCTCCCAGCCGATCAGCACGACGATAATCGAGCCGCTCTGGATGACGCCCCAGAGCGCGGCGCCGAACCAGTCGCTGACGCGTGCGGCTACTCGCGCCATGCCAAGCTCCGCTTCATCAGCATGAGATAAAGCCGGTCGGCGACAAAGCCCAGGCCCGCTACGGTCAGCACCACGGCGAACATGCTAGCGTAGACGCCGCCATCGCCGAGCCAGCCGATCAGGTAACCGAGCCCCTCACGGGCGATGACCAGCTCGGAACTCACCAGCAGAACGAAAGAGAGCGCCAATGCGGTACGGATGCCGGCGAGGATTTCGGGCATGGCCGCCGGCAGGATGATCTCGCGCAGTACCTGTCCGCGTGTAGCGCCGAGGCTGCGCGCCGACCAGATCAGCACCGGCTCGACGCCGCGCGCCCCGTTGAAAGCGCTGATGGTTACCGGCAGCATGCAGCCGAGAAAGATGAGCACAATCTTCGAGGCGTGACCGAGGCCGAGCCAGAGGATCATGATCGGGATCAGCGCCGATTTGGGCATCGGGTAGAAGAGCTGGACGATCGGGTTGAAGATCAGCCGCACGGGCTTCACCCAGGCCATCAGCACGCCAAGCGTCGTGCCCACAATGATGGCCAGGCCAAGGCCGGCGAATCCGCGCATCAGCGAGGCCGCGGCGTGATAGAGCAGCTCGCCGCCCTGCATCAGCGAGAGCCAGGCGGCCACCACGGCACTGAAGGTCGGCAGCGCCCATTTGGAGATGATGCCCGTCTGGGTCCCCGCCTCCCAGATCACGAAGATCAGGAGGAGCGGCGTGTAGCGCCACAAGGTAGCGGTCATGCGGCACCGCCCTGCGCGGCGATGGCCTCGCCGCGCACCAGGTTCCAGACATGGTCGACGCGCTCGACGAATTCCGGCGACTTGAACAGCGCCGGCCCGCTCACGGAGAAGCGAGTATCGACGATCTCCTTGATCCGGCCGGGCCGCGCTGACATCACGGCGACACGCTCGGCCAGGTACACGGCTTCCTGCACGTCATGGGTGACGAAGACCACGGTCTTGCGCCGCCGCTGCCAGATCGACAGCAGTTCCTCCTGCATCAGGATGCGGGTCTGGGCATCGAGCGCGCCGAAGGGCTCGTCCATCAGCAGGATGGCTGGATCGATAGCCAGCGTGCGGGCGAGAGCGGCGCGCTGCTTCATGCCGCCGGAGAGCTGGGCGGGATACGCATCCTCGAAGCCGCTGAGCTTGACCAGGTCGATGAATTCCTGCGCCCGCCTGGTTTGCTCGTCCCGCGGCAGGCCCTGCTTGGCGAGGCCGTAGGTGACGTTCTCGCGCACCGTCTTCCAGGGAAATAGGGCGAAGTGCTGGAAGACGATGCCGCGGTCCGGGCCGGGCTCGCTCACCCGCTTGCCGCCGACCTCGATGAGGCCCTCGCCGATCGGCAGAAATCCGCCGATGAGATAGAGCAGCGTGCTCTTGCCGCAGCCCGAGGGCCCAAGCAAGGCGAGGAATTCGCGCTCGCGCACCTCAAGCGAGACATGATCGAGGGCCAGCACCGGCTTGCCGCGAGCCGGCAGGTAGCGGTGACTTACCCCCTCGACGCGGATGGCTGCGGCGCCGCTGCCTCCGTCCGACGTCACCCGTGCCCCGTCTCAGCGATCAAGGCGCTTCTTCGCCTCCTCGATCAGCGACAGGTCGACGTAGCGCGGCGCCACCTTCATCCCTTCCTTGAGGATGCCGAGCTGCACGGCGTTGTCGATGTCGGTCTGGATGGCGTCGATCAGCGGCCGTGCGTCTGGCGAGCGGAAGTAGTCCTTCTGGGTGAAGGCGTATTCCAGACTCTCGCGCGGCGCCTTGAGCGCGTTGGCCGCGATGTCGACAGCCTGCTTGTGATTCTTGGGATCGAGGTACCAGCGCATGGCGCGCATGTGGTCCTCGAAATAGTCAACCAGCGCCGCGCGGTTCTTGGCGATGAAGTCGGCGCGCATCGCCCAGAACACGGTCTGCGACGGCCCCACCGCGTCGGCCGTGGTGAACAACGGCACGTAGTTGCCGCTCTCGATGAAGCCGCGGGCGAATTGCGGCTGCAGGTTGATCATGTCGACCTTGTTGTCGGCCAGCATGGCCGGCATGTTGGCGAAATTGGCCTCAACCGTGGTGAAGTCGCGGTCCTGCAGGCCGTGGCGGCGCAGGAAGACGCGCATCGCTGCGTCGCTGGCCGAGCCGATGGCGTTGCTGGCCAGGCGCTTACCCTTAAGGTCGGCCACAGTCTTGATCGGCCCGTCCTTGCGGATAACGAAGGGCGCGGTGAAGTAACCTGGCGTGCCGTCCTGGATGACGTCGGCGACCACGCGCATGTCGAGCTTGGCGTTGTTGACCGCGGCGACCATGGCTGTCGCCCCGAAGGCGGCGATGTCGAGCTCGCCCGCGGCCACCGCCTGAATCTGCGGCGTCGAGCCCTGGAAGCGGATCGGGTCGGCGATGTAGCTCTTGCCGAAATGCCCGAGAATCTCTTTGTTCTGGTAGAGCAGCGGCGCCATGTGGCCCGGCGCCTGCGCCCAGCCGATGCGCAACTTGACCGGCTGCTGTGCCAACGCGGGCACCGCCACGAGCGCGACGGCAAAGCCCAGCAACAATGCGGTAGTTTTCCTCATTGTCGTCCTCCCTGGGTGCGTGCCTTTACGGCATCAACTTATCGATCTATCAATTAATCAGTGTACTGAGACTTCTCCGCATGCGCAACCGGACCCGCCTGCCCGTTCTGGTGCTGACCGGCTTCCTCGGCAGCGGCAAGACGACGCTGCTCAACCGTCTGCTGCGCGGGCCCGCACTCAGCGACGCGGCGGTTATCGTCAACGAGTTCGGCGAGATCGGCATCGACCATCTGCTGGTCGAGCAGGCGTTCGAGGACGCGGTGCTGCTGAAGAGCGGCTGCATCTGCTGCACGGTGCGCGGCGACCTGGTCGACACTTTCCAGGCCCTGCTCGAGCGCCGCGACAAGGGGGAGATCCCGCCCTTCAGCCGCGTGGTCATAGAGACCACTGGCCTGGCCGAGCCCGGGCCGGTGATGCGCACCATCATGGCCGACAAGGCCGTGGCCGAGCGCTTCCGCCTCGACGGCGTGGTGACCACGGTCGACGCGGTCAACGGCCTGGGCCAGCTCGACGCCCATCCCGAGTCAGTGCAGCAGGCGGCACTGGCCGACCGGCTGGTGCTCACCAAGACCGATCTCTCCGGCGATATCGAGCCACTGATCGCGCGGCTGAGGCTGCTTAATCCGGCGGCACCTCTGATCCGCGCCGTGCAGGGCAATGTCGATCCGGCCCTGATCCTCGACGTCGGGCTCTGGGACCCGGTGAAGCGCGAAGCCGATATCCAGCGCTGGCTGCCGGCCGATTCCTACGACGATCACGATCACCATCACCACGACGTCAATCGCCACGGCGATATCCGCGCCTTCTGCATCACCCGTGACACGCCTATCCCCTGGCCTGAGTTCCGCCGCTGGCTCGATGCGCTGGCGAGTCTGCGCGGGCCGGACCTGCTGCGCCTGAAGGGCGTGGTCAACGTGGCGGGCGAGGCTCAGCCGGTCGTGCTGCATGGCGTGCAGCATGTCTTCCACCCGCCGGCGAAGCTGCCGCGCTGGCCGGCGAGCGACAGCCGTCAGACCCGCCTCGTCTTCATCGTGCGCGGCATCGAGAAGGAGGCGGTGGAGCGCTCGCTCGATGCCGCCCTCGCCGGCTAGCTGTCGAAAATCGCCACCGCCCGCGTCCAGCCGGCCGAAGCGCCGCGGATCTTCACCGGGAAACAGGCGATGGTGAAGCCGTCGGCCGGCAAGGCCTCGAGATTGTGCAGCTTCTCGAGATGGCAGTAGCCGATGTCCCGCCCCGCCTTGTGGCCTTCCCAGATCAGCCCGGCATCGCCGGTCTCGGCGAACTTACCCTTGGTGTGGACGAAGGGCGCGTCCCAGCTCCAGCTGTCGGTGCCGGTCAGGCGCACGCCGCGCTCCAGCAGATAGAGGGTCGCCTCGCGGCCCATGCCGCAGCCCCGCGACACATAGTTGGGCTGGCCGTAGGCTTTGCCGGCAGCGGTGTTGACCACCACGATCTCCAGCGGCTTCAAGGTATGGCCGATACGCTTGAGTTCGGCCTCGACGTCTTGGGGCTGCACCACATAGCCGTCGTCGAAATGGCGGAAGTCGAGGCGCACGCCAGGCTGGAAGCACCATTCCAGCGGCACCTCATCGATGGCGATCGCCCGCTTGCCCTTGTCCATGGTCGAATGGAAATGATAAGGCGCGTCGAGATGGGTGCCGTTATGCGTCATCAGGCGGATCCACTCGATGGCCCAGCCCTCACCCTCCGGCAGGTCGCTTTCCTTGAGGCCAGGGAAGAAGGCCACCACGTCCTTGGCCGTGTCCCGGTGGGTCAGGTACTCGATGCGCGGCTCGTAGCCGGGCGGATCGGACTTGATGTCGTTCTCCAGGTGCATCGACAGGTCGACAAAGCGGCGCGCCATGAAGCAGATCCTCCCACTCCCCAACCGTACAATCCTTAGTCTAATGGGGCACGAGGCGGGTTGCCCGCCTGTTTCTTTATCGCTAGCTTACTCGGCGATTAGCGAGAAGACGAAGCAGGGAGCAGCGCTCGAATGGCAGCACCACGCAAGAAAGTCATCATCACCTGCGCGGTGACCGGCGCCATCCACACGCCGACCATGACGCCCTACCTGCCGATCACGCCCAACGAGATCGCCGAGGGGGCGATCGGCGCCTACGAGGCCGGTGCCTCGATCATCCATCTGCATGCGCGCGACCCCAAGGACGGGCGGCCGACACCCGACCCCAAGGTCTTCATGGAGTTCCTGCCGCGCATCAAGCAGTCAACCAATGCGGTGATCAACATCACCACCGGCGGCGGCCACAACATGACGGTGCAGCAGCGCCTCGAGGCGCCATTAGCCGCCAAGCCCGAGATGTGCTCCTGCAACATGGGCTCGATGAATTTCGGCCTCTTCCACATCGCCCCCAAGTATCAGAACCAGTGGAAGCACGAATGGGAGCCGCAATACCTTGAGATGACGCGGGACTTCATCTTCCGCAACACCTTCAAGGACATCGAGTTCATGATGCGCGAGCTCGGCGAAAAGCACGGCACGCGCTTCGAGTTCGAGTGCTACGACATCGGCCATCTCTACACGCTGGCCCATTTCCTCGAGCGCAAGATCGTCAAGCCGCCGCTCTTCGTGCAGTCGATCTTCGGCATCCTCGGCGGTATTGGCGCCGACCCGGAGAACCTCGACCATATGAAACGCATCGCCGACAAGCTCTTCGGCGATCAGTATCAGTGGTCGGTGCTTGCCGCCGGCCGCCATCAGATGGCCTTCACCACCATGGCCGGCATCTACGGCGGCCATGTGCGCGTCGGCCTCGAGGATTCGATCTACGTGGGCAAGGGCCAGCTGGCCAAGTCGAACGCCGAGCAGGTCAGCAAGATCCGCTCGATCCTCGAGGGGCTGGGCCACGAGATCGCTACCGCCGACGAGGCGCGGCAAATGCTCGACCTCAAGGGTGCGGACAACGTCGGGTTCTGAAGATCAGAGGGGGAACGGCGGCATGAACGCGACTCTGGCTTACCCTCTCCGCGCGAAGCGGGGAGAGGGAGGGGCCCGTCGCGTCAGCGACGGGAAGGTGAGGTGTCTTGCAACACAGACCCACCTCACCCGGCTCGCTTCCGCTCACCACCCTCCCCCTATGGCGCCCGCGAAGCGCGGCGCCTTGACGGGCGGAGAGGGTTAGATGGACGTGACCTTCAATCTGCTGATCAACGCCATCGTGGCGGGGATCCTGCTCGGCGGCTTCTACGCCGCCGTCTCCATCGGCATTTCGGTCGCCTTCGGCATGCTCGACATCGTCAACATCGCGCATCCGGCCTTCATCATCCTCGGCTCCTACATCGCCTACATCGTCAACGTGAATCTCGGTGTCGACCCCATCGTCACCGTCGTCGTGCTCTCGCCGGCCTTCTTCGCGCTCGGTGTGGCGATGTACCGCTGGTATTACGTGGCCTTCGAGCGCCGCGGCCGCGAATCGCTCTCCGGCCTCGCCTTCTTCTTCGGCATTCTGTTCATCGGCGAGGTGGCGCTCCTCCTGGTCTTCGGCGTCGACTACCGCACAGTCAACACGCCCTATATCGGCCCGAGCTTCGCCATAACCAGCAACATCTCCATCTCCATGCGCCTGTTCGTGCCCTTCCTGGTCTCGGTCGCCATGGTCCTGGCGATCCAGCTCTACATGACCAAGACCTTCGCCGGGCGCTGCATCCTCGCCGTATCGCAGAACCAGACGGCGCTGCAGCTCATGGGCGCCAATCCGCAGCACATCAAGGCCATCGCCTTCGGCCTATCGATCGTCACGGCCGCGGTGGCCGGCGCCTTCCTGATCGTCATCCAGCCGGTCGAGCCCTCGATCGGCCGCGAGTATATCGGCCGGGTCTTTGCCGTCTGCGTGCTCGGCGGCATGGGCTCGATCCCCGGCACGCTGCTGGCGGCGATCATCCTCGGCGTCGCCGAGAGCTTCACCGCCACCTTCTACGGCCCCTCCTGGGCACCGGCGGTGTCGTTCGGCATCCTGCTTCTCACGCTGGCCGTCCGGCCGGCGGGATTGCTGGGGCGCTAGATGGCCCCTCTCCGCTTCTTCGGCGTCGCCCTGGGGACGGCGGTCGCAGTCTTTGCCGCAGGCGCCTTCGTCCACAACGAGTACCTCTATCTCGCCGCCTACACCGTGGCGCAGTACATCGTCCTGGCCACCGCCTGGAACATTCTCGGCGGCTATACCGGCTACGTGAATTTCGGCGCCGCCGGCTTCTTCGCCACCGGCGCCTATACCAGCGTGTTTCTGCACAAGACGGTGGCACTGCCGCTCTTCCTCATGATCCCCATCGCCGGCCTGATCTGCGCCGTGCTCGGCCTGGCCATGGGTTACCTCACGCTACGCCTGCGCGGCGTGTTCTTCGCCATCGCCACTCTGGCCATGGCCATCGTGCTGCACACCCTGGTGGTCAACTGGTCCTTCGTCGGCGGCGCGCGCGGCGCCTACATCATCCGGCCGCGCGAGGTCATGCTCTTCGCCGGCTACTCCCAATACCTCTTCGCCACCATGCTGGCGCTGGCCGCCATCGCCGTTTCGGTGGCGCGCTGGGTCGAGCATAGCCGCCTGGGCCGCGGCCTCGCCGCCATCCGCGACGACGAGACGGCCGCCGAATGCTCGGGCGTGCCGACGCTCCGGCTGAAACTGGTGGCCACCTCGCTCTCGGGCCTGCTCATGGGCTTCGCCGGCGCGCCCTTCCCCTACTACGTCGGCTACGTCGACCCGGCCGGCGCCTTCAACCTCGCCTACGGTGTCAACTCGATCGCCATGCCGCTGATCGGCGGCATGAGCAGCTGGGTCGGGCCGCTGATCGGTGCCGTGCTGCTGGGCACGCTGCAGCAGGTGCTGACCGTGACCATCTCCTCGGCGGTCAATCTGCTGCTGGTCGGCGTGCTGCTGGTCACCTTCGTCACCGTGGCGCCGAACGGCATCGTCGGCCTCTTCGACAAGCTGCGCAGGAAGAGGGGCGGCCGCGATGGCTGAACCGATCCTCTCCGCCACCGGCATCGTCAAGACCTTCGGCGGTTTCACCGCCCTCGACCAGGTCGATTTCAGCGTCGAGCGCGGCGAGCGCGTCGGCTTGCTCGGGCCCAACGGCTCGGGCAAGTCGACCCTGGTCAATTGCATCACCGGCACGCTGCGCAACGACGCCGGCCAGGTGATCTTCGCCGACGAGCGCATCGACCGCCTGTCCACCCATCAGCGTATCCGCCGCGGCATGGCCCGCACCTTCCAGATCCCGCGGCCCTTCCACAGCATGACGGTGCGCGAGAACATCGAGATCGCCCTGCTCTACGCCGCCGGCCCGGCCGATAGCGAGCCCCGGCGCACCACGCACGACGCCAATGCCGACGACGCCATGCGCATCGTCGAGGAGGTCGGCCTGCACAAGAAGGCCGACGAGCGCTCCGGCTCGCTCACCCAGGTCGATCTGCGCAAACTCGAGCTGGCCCGCGCCATGGCAGCGCACCCGCGCCTGCTGATCGCCGACGAGGCGATGGCCGGACTCTCCACCGGCGAGGTCGACGAGATCCTCGCCTTGCTGCTGCGCCTCAATCAGGCGGGCGTGTCGATCGTCATGATCGAGCATATCATGTACGCGGTGATGAAGTTCGCCCAGCGTATCGCCGTGCTGGTGGCCGGCCGCAAGATCGCCGACGGCGACCCGCAAAGCGTCATCGCCAACCCCGACGTGCAGAAGGCGTATCTCGGTGAGTAGCCTTTCGGTCCGCAACGTCACCGCCGGCTACGGCAATGTGCAGGTGCTGCACGACGTGTCGATCAATGTCGGCGACGGTGAGACGGTCGTGCTGCTGGGCACCAACGGCAACGGCAAGAGCACTCTGATCAAGTCGATCGTCGGGCTGGTGAAGCCCGAGCACGGCGCCATCCGCGTCGAGATCGACGGCATGACCCACGATCTCGGCGGCAAGCAGCCGGCGGAGATCGTCGATCTCGGCATCGCCATCGTGCCGGAGGGCCGCCAGCTCTTCCCCAAGCTGACGGTGGACGAGAATTTGATGATGGGCGCCTACCGGCCCAAGGCGCGCAGCGAGATCGGCAAGAACCTGGCGCTGTGCTTCGAGACCTTCCCGGTCCTCGCCCAGCGCCGCCGGCAGCTTGCCGGCTCGATGAGTGGCGGCGAGCAGCAGATGCTGGCGCTGGCCCGCGCCCTGATGGCCTCGCCCAAGCTGCTGCTGATCGACGAGCCGTCGGTCGGCCTGGCGCCGATCATGGTCAACCGGGTGATCGAGACCATCCGCCAGTTCAAGGAGAAGCACCGGCTGACCATCCTGATGGCCGAGCAGAACTTCACCCAGGCGGTGAAGATCGCCGACCGCGGCTACGTCATCGTGCACGGCCAGATCGCCCATGCCGGCACCGCCGCCGAGCTCAACGACAGCGACTTGATCAGGCGATTCTATCTCGGTATGTGACGCGCGGAAGGCCTCCACACGCCGGCACCGCCCGCTAACGGCCTGACAAGATGGCGCGATCGCCGCTTCGGGCGCGCCTTCCGTATTCCGTCGCTATTGCCGCCGATCGGGCCTATGCTGGATCTACCCGAGCATTGCCGGCACAGCCGCTTGCCGTGCTTCCTCATCCTCCGTCCTGCAAGGTCTCATGGACACGGCCACCGTCGAGCGTCCGCACTCCGTCATCTGGCTCGACCGCATGCGGGCCCGCATCTTCATCCAGAGCCCGGGCAAGCAGCAGCGCCTGGTGGTCGAGCCCGGCCACAAGGGCGGCGCCACGTCCCGGGTGCCCACCCGCCACACCGGCGGCGACAACCGCTACTTCGACGCCATCGTGCTGGCCATCCCGCCCGCAGGCGACATCCTGATTCTCGGGCCGGATGGCGTGAAGACGGAGCTGTGCGAATACCTGAAGGCCAATGCCGCCCCGGTCGCCGAACGCGTCCGCGCCGTCCAGAATTCCACGGCCGGCTCGGAAGGCCAGATGCTGGCCCGGGCCCGCGCCTTCTTCCTCAGCGGCGGCGCCGCGCGCGCGGCCGACGGCATCGCCCCCTACAGCGGC
This sequence comes from Alphaproteobacteria bacterium, assembly GCA_016869415.1. Taxonomy (GTDB): domain Bacteria; phylum Pseudomonadota; class Alphaproteobacteria; order CACIAM-22H2; family CACIAM-22H2; genus VGEI01. The sequence goes on along the minus strand of VGEI01000016.1, from coordinate 447 downwards.
CGCTGAACAGCCTACCCGCCAAAGGAACTCGAAGCATGCGCCCTCACAAGTTCGAGGTCGGCGCCGTCGTCGACTACCACGCGCCTTACACCCAGCTGAGCCGCAGCAGCGACCGCTTCGTCGTGCAGCGGCACCTGCCGCCCGACGGCCAGGGCAATCTGTACCGGCTGGAGAGCCGCCTCGACGGACGCCAGCGCGTGGCGCACGAGGCCGAGCTGACGCCGGTCGAGGCCCTGGCGGCTCAGTAGCCTTCGCGCTCCAGCCGCTTGCGCAGGCTCTTGCGCATCCGCCGGATGGATTCCTGCCTCTCCCACGCGATACGCACCGAGGGCTTCTCGTAGGAGCGGCGGCGGCGCATCTCGCGGAACACGCCCTCGCGCTGCATCTTCTTCTTGAGCACGCCCAGCGCGCTGCCCACGTCGTTGTCACGGACGAAGACTTTCATCG
>VGEI01000015.1 GCA_016869415.1 Alphaproteobacteria bacterium | reverse complement strand
CGTCCAACCTGTCGCGAGCCGCTCGGAAGCGCTTAGCCGCCCTAGAAAATATACGCTTCAGATCCGAAGGGCGCGGCAGATCCGCGTTTGATCGGTTTTCGAACGCTCAAAGATGTCAGCCGCGCGCGAAGCCACGGAAATCAGGCTTTCCAGCGTGGTCCTGAATTCGTCCTGCCCCTTGCCGTGTTGCTCGATGCGCATACGCTGTTCGAGTTGCTTCTGCTTTAGCTCGGTCGCCTTTTTGTCGTACTCGGCCTGTGTAATTCCCCGTTGGCTTCGACCGTAACTTCATCCTTTATGCCGATCGGCAAGTTCGGGCGTTGGCCTGGTGGATGCGGCCAAGGTTGTTGCAGCCAGTGATCGAAACTCAGCAGTTCAGCCTGTTCAAAGTAAAGGAGGTCGCCTTCCTTTTTAGCGAGCTTGAGCTTCCGAGGGTCGCCGGCCTTTGGCGCATAGCTTACGAACCACGTAAGCAGCGTCGGGGACATGCCGACGAGGCATGCTGCTTCGTATTGGTCGAGAAGTTTCTTAGTCATGCCCTGCTGATCGAGCTGATGCGGTAGCGCCCGCGACAAAAGTACGGCGACCCAGTTGCCCTATACTGACTACGCTAATGTGGAAGCATATCCAAAGTCTTGCCAGCCTACTCCCCTTAGAACTGATTTTTTCGACTTAGTAGAATTCGGTCAACCCTACCCGTCGATAGGGCATCGGGCAAACCGGCTTCGACGGTCTTAGGAGACGACCTTAAATTTGCGCTCGATGTTGCCGGCGACGATCTCGCCAATCTCGGCTTTCTTGGCGCGGCGAAGTTTCGAGTATCGGGCGCTCATTCGCTCAGTCGAGTGGCCCATGAGGGCCTGTATCTGCTTGGTGTTCAGGTTCGCGTCGCCGGCCTCGTCGCCATAGAAATGGCGGAGGTCATGGACTCGCGCGTACATGCGGGCGCCATTGACGACCCGGTAGAATCCAAGCTCATGGCGGATACGGTCCCAGACGTGATCGATCTCTTGGAGATGCGAGCGTCGATCCGCGCCGACGAACATATACGGGCATCCGACGACGCGCATAGCCCGGAGCCGCGCGATCAACGAGGCGAGCGGCCCTGTGATCGGGCGCTCAGGCTTGCGCTTGTTCGTGTCGTTCGGCTTGGGCCATTTGATCACGTTGTTCCGCTCGTCGATCCAATCCCACTCCAGCGCTAGGCCCTCCATCTTGCGAACGCCTGTAAGGATAAGGAACCGGAATGCGAGGACCGTCCACATTGACGGGTAGTGCTCCACGATCTGCCCGGCCTTGTTGCGGATGTTGATCCCCGTCAGGCAAGCCGCCTCGCCGATCTGCGCCTTATTTTCCAGTTCGTTCAGCTTGACCGCGAGCCGGGCGATCTCCTCATCGGTCCAATCGTGGTGACGCTCCGTCTCAGACTGAGTGTAGTTCCGCTCCACCGTCACACAGGGGTTACGGCCGAACGGGATCAACTCTTGGGCCATGCCGAAATTGAGGAGGCTCTTGAGGAGATCGAGCGCCTTGTCGGCGGCATGGGGCGAGGCGACCTGCTTTTCCCCGGTGATCTTGCCCGAAGCGTTCCGGACCTTGACCGCTTTAGCGAACGCCCTGTGCCACTCCGTAATCTGGAACGTCTTGATCGTGCCCGCGCGCTGCTTGCCGAACTTGGGCTCAATCTGATTGTCGAGTATCCGGATCGACTCTGTGGCGGGGTCCTTGGCGGCTTTGAATTTCACGATCAGGTCCGACAAGGTCATATCCGCCGGGGGCGCCGTGAGGGGGTTCGCCCCCCGGTCGAGTTCGGCTGTGTGCGCCGTCGCCTGCTTGCGCGCGTCCTTAAGGGTGAGGGCCGGCCACCGGGGCTTGAGCTTGCGCTTGGTCGGCGCGCTCTCGCCGGGAGGGCGGTAGACGTAGATAAAGGTCTTGCGCCCGGTGGGGGCAACGCGCAGGGCGAGGCGGGGTGTCTTACTATCGCGGTAGATCGTATCTTTGCCGTCGATGGCGATGAGTCCGGCAATATCACCCTCGGTCGAGAACGTCCTATGAGCGGTCATTTCTGCCTCCGATTTGGCTACATTCTGGCTACCAAATCGGCGGAACCGCTACGTCCCCTGTTGTCCCTAACCCTCCCCTCGTGCAGCGACAAACCCTTGGGTCGCTTGCATTTGGGACCTGTTAGGGGCACCTAGGGGAGTGATAGGGCGGACCTGTTCTCGGCATTTACACCGAGAGGGTCGGGGGTTCGAAACCCTCACCGCCCACCACTTCTCCTCGTTTGGCTGCCAGCAGTCCGGCCTGTGCGACAGGATGGCGGGGGGCCAAACACTTGCTGTGACTGTCTGGCGAGGCTGAGCTAATCGTGGCCAGGTCGGGTTGCGCGCGTGTTTGACCTGGCTTGGCGGGCCCCACTATGGTGACGAGAACTCCACGACAAACAGGCAGCGGCGACGATGAAGGTTGATGGCAAGCCCTACCGCACGATCTGGCCGGCCCAGGATCGCAAGTCGGTCGAGATCATTGATCAGACAAAGCTGCCGCACGAATTCACCACGCTGCGCCTAACGTCGCTGGCGGAGGCCGCCCACGCCATCAAGAGCATGCAGGTGCGCGGCGCGCCGCTGATCGGCGCGACGGCCGCCTACGGTGTGGCCATGGCCATGCATGCCGACCCATCCGACACGGCGCTGGGGCAGGCCTATGATCGGTTGCTGGAAACGCGTCCCACCGCCATTAACCTGCGCTGGGCGCTCGACGACATGCGCCAGCGGCTTAAGGCTCTGGCATCGACGGCGCGCGGAGCGGCGGCGTGGCGGCGCGCGGCGGAGATCGCCGACGAGGATGTGGCCATCAACCATGCCATCGGCCAGCACGGGCTTGGCCTGATCCGTTCCGCAGCGTCGAAGAAGCTGAAAGGCCAACGGACCAACATCCTCACCCACTGCAACGCCGGCTGGCTGGCGACGGTGGACTGGGGCACGGCGCTGGCGCCCATCTACATGGCCCATGATGCCGGGATTCCCGTGCATGTCTGGGTCGACGAGACCCGGCCCCGCAATCAGGGCGCTTCGCTGACCGCCTGGGAGCTTGGCCGCCATGGCGTGCCGTACACGGTGATCGTCGACAACGCTGGCGGGCATCTGATGCAGCACGGCGAGGTCGATCTGTGCATCGTCGGCACCGACCGCACGACGGCGACCGGCGACGTATGCAACAAGATTGGCACCTATCTGAAGGCACTGGCGGCCAAGGACAACGATGTGCCGTTCTACGTGGCCCTACCGGGCCCGACCATCGACTGGACGCTGGAAGACGGGGTGCGTGATATCCCGATCGAGGAACGCGACCCGACCGAGGTGACTCGCATGACAGGCCGTGCCGGCGACGGTCGGATCGTCGGCGTCGACATCACTGCGCCAGGCAGCAAGGCGGCCAACTATGGCTTCGATGTCACGCCGGCACGGCTGGTGACGGCACTGGTCACCGAGCGCGGGGTCGCCCCGGCGACGCGCCAGGGCCTGCTCGGCCTCTACCCTGAGCGCAAGAAAGCCGCCGCCGGCGAGTAATGCCAAGGCCAGGCCGAGTAGGCCCTTTTCCTTGACCTGCCGGCCCCCCACCTGTACACCCTGCCACCCTAATCGCGCGGGCGTAGCTCAGTTGGTTAGAGCGCCGGCCTGTCACGCCGGAGGCCGCGGGTTCAAGTCCCGTCGCTCGCGCCATTTTCCACCGAAATCGGCACCAAAACCGGCCCCGGCCGGGCGTTAACCACGCCTGATGTTGCGCCGCGGGAGGTTCCGCGCGATAGTCCGCTGGGGTATTAGGTCCGTGCTGCGGATCGCTGCTAAACCTTTGCTTTTCTTGTCTCTGGCCGCTGGCTAGACTGCCGGCCGGGGCGTAAGTCGGGGGTCGATTCGGTGCTGCGCCACTGGTGCGAAGCGCCGCATCACCGGGAGCCCCCTTGGGAGCACGATGGAAGGCCATCTCAGCCTGCTGCGGGAGTACCTGCCGATCCTCATCTTTTTGGGGATCGCCACCGGCCTGTCGGTGGTCATGGTGATCGCCTCGCTGCTCGCCGCACGCCAGCATCCTGATTCGGAGAAACTTTCGGCCTACGAATGCGGCTTCGAAGCCTTCGAGGACGCGCGGCGCAAGTTCGATGTGCGCTTCTATCTCGTCGCCATCCTCTTCATCATCTTCGACCTCGAGGTCGCCTTTCTCTTTCCCTGGGCCATCACCCTGGGGGAGATTGGCCTGTTCGGCTTCTGGTCGATGGTCGTGTTCCTCGGCGTGCTGACCATCGGGTTCGCCTATGAATGGCGCAAGGGAGCGCTCGAATGGGAGTAACCGCTCCGCTTGCGCCCGGCGCCCAGCAGGATGCCCTGCTCAGGACGGTCACCGACGAGCTGACCGACAAGGGTTTCGTCATCGCCCAGCTCGACAAGCTGGTGGCCTGGGCGCGCACCGGCAGCCTGTGGCCGATGACCTTCGGTCTCGCCTGCTGCGCCGTCGAGATGATGCATACGGCAGCCAGCCGCTACGATCTCGACCGTTTCGGCATGGTCTTCCGCCCGAGCCCGCGCCAGTCCGACGTGATGATCGTTGCCGGGACACTGACCAACAAGATGGCGCCGGCGCTGCGCAAGGTCTACGACCAGATGGCCGAGCCGCGCTGGGTGCTGTCGATGGGCTCCTGTGCCAACGGCGGCGGCTACTACCACTATTCCTACTCCGTGGTGCGCGGCTGCGACCGCATCGTTCCGGTTGACGTCTACGTACCCGGCTGCCCGCCCACCGCCGAGGCGCTGCTCTACGGCATCCTGCAACTCCAGAAGAAGATCCGCCGCACGACCTCGATCGTGCGCTAGCCGACCGGCCGATGAAGATTCCCGCCACCGAGCTTGCCGCTCTCAAGGATCTCGCCGACCGCGCCATGGCGGCGCTGCCGCAGGACGTACTCGGCTGCGACATGGTGCTGGGTGAGCTGATCGTCACCTCGCGGCCGAGCTCCATCGTCAAGGTGCTGACCTGGCTGCGCGATGATCCCAGTGCGCTGTTCAAGGCGCTGGTCGATATCTGCGGCGCCGACTACCCAGAGCGCGAGACGCGCTTCGAGGTCGTCTACAACCTGCTCAGCGTCAAGCATAACCGCCGCGCGCGCGTGAAGGTGATGACCGACGAGACCATGCCGGTTCCCTCGGTTACCGGTGTTTTCAGCTCGGCCAACTGGTACGAGCGCGAGACCTGGGACCTCTACGGCGTGTTCTTCTCCGATCATCCCGATCTGCGCCGTATCCTTACCGACTACGGTTTCGAGGGGCATCCGCTGCGCAAGGACTTCCCGCTCACCGGCTATGTCGAGGTGCGCTACGACACCGAGCAGAAGCGCGTGGTCTACGAGCCGGTGAAGCTGACCCAGGATTTCCGCACCTTCGATTTTCTTTCGCCCTGGGAAGGCATGACGCCGGACCTGCCGTCGGTCGTTCTGCCGGGCGACGAGAAAGCGACGCCGCCTGCCGCGGCGGCAGCGCCACAGCCTGCGCCGAAGAGCTGAGCCATGGCCGAAGTCCAGCTCAAGAATTTCACCATGAATTTCGGGCCGCAGCATCCCGCGGCCCACGGCGTGCTGCGCCTCGTGCTGGAAATGGACGGCGAAGTGGTCGAGCGCGCCGATCCGCATATCGGTCTGCTGCACCGCGGCACCGAGAAGCTGATCGAGTACAAGACCTATCTACAAGCGGTGCCGTATTTCGACCGGCTCGACTACGTCGCTCCCATGAACCAGGAGCACGCCTACGCGCTGGCGGTCGAGAAGCTGCTCGGTCTCGAAGTGCCGGCCCGCGGCCAGGCTATCCGCGTCCTCTACGCCGAGATCGGCCGCATCCTCAATCACCTGCTCAACATCACCACCTTCGCGCTCGATGTCGGCGCCATGACGCCGCTCCTCTGGGCTTTCGAGGAGCGCGAGAAGTTGATGGAATTCTACGAGCGCGTCTCGGGCGCGCGCCTGCATGCCGCTTATTTTCGCCCGGGCGGCGTGTCGCAGGATCTGCCGCCGCGTCTGGTTGACGACATACGCGACTGGGCAGCGGCGTTCCCCAGGATCGTCGACGACATCGAGCGGCTGCTCACCGACAACCGCATTTTCCGTCAGCGCACCGTCGACATCGGTATTGCGACATCAGCCGAGGCGCTCGATTGGGGTTTCTCGGGGCCGATGCTGCGTGGTTCCGGCGTGGCCTGGGATCTGCGCAAGGCGCAGCCTTACGATGGCTATGAGAAGTACGATTTCGACATTCCGGTCGGCAAGAATGGCGACTGCTTCGACCGCTACATGGTCCGCATGGAAGAGATGCGCCAGAGCCTGCGCATCATGGACCAGGTGCTGAAGCAGCTTCCCTCCGGGCCGGTCAAGGTCAACGACCGCAAGATCGCGCCGCCGCCCCGCGCCGAGATGAAGCGCTCCATGGAAGCGCTGATCCATCACTTCAAGCTCTACACCGAGGGTTACCACGTGCCGCCGGGCGAGACTTACACGGCGGTCGAGGCGCCCAAGGGCGAGTTCGCCGTCTATCTCGTCTCCGACGGCACCAACCGTCCCTACCGCTGCAAGATCCGGGCACCGGGATTCGCCTTCATGGCGGCGATGGATTTCCTGGCCAAGGGCCACATGCTCGCCGACGTCGTGGCGATCATCGGCTCGATGGACATCGTCTTCGGGGAGGTGGACCGGTGAGCGCGCCAACCGGCAACGCCGTGCCGCGGCCGGCGATCTTCGCCTTCAACGAGGCGAACCTCGCCAAGGCCAAGCAGATCATCGGCAAGTATCCGGCCGGTCGGCAGGCGAGCGCCGTACTGCCGTTGCTCGACCTCGCCCAGCGCCAGCACGACAACTGGCTGCCGCGTGCCGCCATGGACTACGTCGCCGGGCTGCTGGACATGGCGCCGATCCGCGTCTACGAGGTCGCGACCTTCTACACGATGTTCAACCTGCAGCCGATCGGGAAGTGGTTCTTCCAGGTCTGCACGACCACGCCATGCTGGCTGCGCGGCTCCGACGCCGTGGTGAAGACCTGCGAGAGCAAGCTCGGCATCCACATGCGCGAGAGCACGGCCGACGGGCTGTTCAGCCTGCGCGAGGTCGAGTGCCTCGGCTGCTGCGTCAACGCGCCGGTCATCCAGGTCAATGACGACGTCTACGAAGACCTCGACGCGCAATCGACGGCCAAGCTGATCGACGCCTGCCGCGCCGGCAATCCGCCGCCGGTCGGCTCGCTGGGTGGGCGCAAGCATTCCGGCCCGGCCTCGGGTTTGACTTCGCTCACCCAGGTTCCCGCGGCGGGAGACGAATGATGCTGCAGGACAAGGACCGGATCTTCACGAACCTCTACGGCCTGCAGCCGTGGCAGCTCTCGGCCGCGCGCAAGCGCGGCAACTGGGACGGCACCAAGGAAATCATCGCCAAGGGCCGCGACTGGATCGTCAACGAGATGAAGGATTCCGGCCTGCGCGGCCGCGGTGGTGCGGGTTTCCCGACTGGTATGAAGTGGTCCTTCATGCCCAAGGCGACACCGGAGAAACCCGGCGACGGTCGGCCGAGCTATCTCGTGGTCAATGCCGACGAATCCGAACCCGGGACCTGCAAGGACCGCGACATTATCCGCAACGACCCGCATACGCTGGTCGAGGGCTGTCTGCTAACCGGTGTCGGCCTCGGGGCCCATGCCGGCTACATCTATATCCGCGGCGAGTACGTCAACGAGGCGAAGGTTCTGCAGGCGGCGATCGACGAGGCCTATGCGGCCGGCCTGATCGGCAAGAACGCCTGCGGCTCGGGCTGGGATTTCGACCTTTATCTGCATCGCGGTGCGGGCGCCTATATCTGCGGCGAGGAGACCGCTCTACTCGAATCGCTCGAAGGCAAGAAGGGCCAGCCGCGCCTCAAGCCGCCGTTCCCAGCGGCCTGCGGCCTCTATGGCTGCCCGACCACGGTCAACAATGTCGAGACTATCGCCGTCGTGCCGACCATCCTGCGGCGGGGTGCGGCCTGGTTCGCCGGCTTCGGCCGGCCGAAGAACAGCGGTACCAAGATCTTCTGCATCCAGGGCCATGTGAATCAGCCCTGCAACGTCGAAGAGGCGATGAGCATCCCGCTCAAGGAGCTCGTTGAGAAGCATGCGGGCGGCGTGCGCGGCGGTTGGGACAATTTGCTGGCCGTCATCCCCGGCGGCTCGTCGACGCCCTGCATCCCGAAATCGGTCTGCGACACCGTGCTGATGGATTTCGACGCGCTGCGCGACGCGAAGTCCGGCCTCGGCACCGCTGCCGTGATCGTCATGGATAAGTCGACTGACATCATCTACGCCATCGCCCGGCTGTCGCAGTTCTACAAGCATGAGAGCTGCGGCCAGTGCACGCCCTGCCGCGAAGGTCTCGGCTGGGTCTGGCGTGTGATGCTGCGTATGGTCCAGGGCCGCGCCTCGATCGAGGAAATCGACACGCTTGAGGAAGTGACCCGCGGGATCGAGGGCCACACGATCTGCGCGCTAGCCGACGGCGCTGCCTGGCCGGTGCAGGGCCTGATCCGCCATTTCCGCCCGGAGATGGAGGCTCGCATCAAGGCCTACAAGTCGGGCGCGTTGCGCCAGGCGGCGGAGTAGGGCGATGCCGAAGCTCACGGTTGACGGCAAGGTCGTCGAGGTGCCGAACGGCGCCACGGTGCTGCAGGCCTGCGAGGCCGCGGGCGCCGAGATCCCGCGTTTCTGCTACCACGAGCGCCTGTCGATCGCCGGCAATTGCCGCATGTGCCTGGTCGAGATCGAGAAGACGCCGAAACCCCAAGCCTCCTGCGCCATGCCGGCCGGCGAGGGCATGGTGGTGAAGACCGATTCCGCCATCACCAGGAAGGCCCGCAAGGGCGTGATGGAGTTCCTGCTGATCAACCATCCGCTCGACTGCCCGATCTGCGACCAGGGCGGGGAGTGCGACCTGCAGGACCAGGCGATGGCCTACGGTATGGACCGCGGCCGCTTCCTCGAAAACAAGCGGGCCGTGCCGGACAAGGATCTCGGCCCGCTGGTCAAGACGTCGATGAACCGCTGCATCCACTGCACGCGCTGCATCCGCTTCTGCACTGAGGTGGCCGGCGTCGAGGAACTGGGCGCCACGTTCCGCGGCGAGCATATGGAGATCACGACCTACGTCGAGAAGGCGCTGAGCTCGGAGCTCTCGGGCAACGTCATCGATCTCTGCCCGGTTGGCGCGCTGACCTCCAAGCCCTACGCCTTCGTGGCGCGGCCCTGGGAGCTGCGCAAGACCGAGAGCATCGACGTACTCGATGCCGTCGGCTCCAACATTCGCATCGACGCCCGGCAGCCCGAAGTGCTGCGCGTGCTGCCGCGCCTCAACGAGGCGGTGAACGAGGAATGGATCTCGGACAAGACGCGCTTCGCCTATGACGGATTGAAGCGCCAGCGCCTCGACCGGCCTTATGTGCGGCACGACGGTCGTCTGCAGCCGGTGAGCTGGCAGGATGCACTGGTCGCCGTAGGCGCCCGGCTGCGTGGCGTCCAGGGCAGCCGCATCGCGGCGATTGCTGGCGATATGGCCGATGCCGAGGCCATGGTGGCGCTTAAGGATCTGATGACGGCACTCGGCTCGCCGAACATCGACTGCCGCCAGGACGGCGCGAAGCTGGAGGCGGGAAACCGGGTCTCCTATATCTTCAATTCGACCATTGCCGGTATCGAGCAGGCCGACGTCCTGCTCCTGGTGGGCACCAACCCCCGCTGGGAAGCCTCGATCGTCAACGCACGCATCCGCAAGCGCTGGCTGACCGGCAAGCTCAAGGTCGCCATCATCGGTCCGCAGGTCGAGCTTACCTACAAGGCCGACTATCTGGGGGCAGGGCCGCAGACGCTGGCCGATGTCGCCTCGGGCAAGCATGCCTTCGCCGCAACGTTGAAGGCCGCCAAGCACCCGATGATCATCGTCGGGCAGGGTGCGCTCGCTCGTTCCGACGGTTCGGCGGTGTTGGCCCTGGCACGGCAGGTCGCCGATGGCTGCGGCCTGATCAAGGACGGCTGGAACGGCTTCAACGTCCTGCACACCGCTGCGGCGCGCGTTGGCGGGCTCGACCTCGGCTTCGTGCCGGGCCCGTCTTCTCAAGCAGGAGTGGGCGGGCGCGATGTCGCCGGTATCCTCGACGGGGCGGCGAAGGGCGAGATCGAAATCGTCTACCTGCTGGGTGCGGACGAGATCGACACCTCGAAGCTGGGCGGCGCCTTTGTCATCTATCAGGGCCACCACGGCGACAAGGGCGCCATGCGCGCCGATGTCGTGCTGCCGGGTGCCGCCTATACCGAGAAGAACGCCACCTACGTCAACACCGAGGGCCGTGTGCAGCAGACGCGCCTGGCCGTCTTTCCGCCGGGCGCGGCGCGCGAGGACTGGAAGATCGTCCGGGCGCTGTCGGAGACCCTCGGCAAGAAGCTGCCCTATGACACGCTGGCCCAGCTGCGCCAGCGCCTGGCGGCGGCGAACCCGGTCTTCGGCAAGCTCGACGAAACGCCGGCGCCTGCCGCCTGGGGCGCTTTCGGCACGAGCGGCGCGGTCAGCGCGGCCGCCTTCGTCAGCCCGATCGCCAATTACTACATGACCGATCCGATCAGCCGCTGCTCGGAGACCATGGCTAAGTGCAGCGCCGCGGCGGCGGCGCCCCCAGGGAAGACCGGCACCCATGGGTGAATTCGTCTACGGCTACGCCCTGCCGGGCGCCATCATCGTCGCCCAGATCCTGGCGGTCGTCGTGCCGCTGCTGGTGGCCATCGCCTTTCTGACGCTGGCCGAGCGCAAGGTCATCGCGGCCATGCAGCTGCGCAAGGGACCCAACGTCGTCGGCCCCTTCGGCCTGCTGCAGCCCTTCGCCGACGGACTCAAGCTGCTGCTCAAGGAGACCATCGTCCCCAGCGGCGCCAACCGCATCGTCTTCATGCTGGCGCCGATCCTCACCTTCCTGCTCAGCCTGATCGCCTGGGCGGTGATCCCCTTCGGTGCCGGCGTGGTGCTCGCCGACATCAATGTCGGCATCCTCTATCTCTTCGCCATCTCCTCGCTCGGCGTCTACGGCATCATCATGGCCGGCTGGGCCTCGAACTCGAAATACGCCTTCCTCGGCGCGCTGCGCTCGGCGGCGCAGATGGTCTCCTACGAGGTCTCGATCGGCTTCGTCATCATCACTGTGCTGCTCTGTGTGGGGTCGCTCAACCTGACGCAGATCGTGCTCGCCCAGAAGACGGTGTGGTTCGCCATCCCGCTCTTCCCCATGTTCGTCATCTTCTTCATCTCGGCCCTGGCCGAGACCAACCGCTCGCCCTTCGACCTGCCGGAGGGCGAGTCCGAGATCGTCGCCGGCTACTTCGTCGAATACTCGTCGATGTCCTTCGCCCTGTTCTTCCTCGGCGAGTACGGCGCCATGATCCTGATGAGCGGCATGACCACCATCCTCTTCCTCGGAGGCTGGCTGCCGCCCTTCGACATGGCGCCGTTCAACTGGCTTCCCGGGCCCATCTGGTTCGCCGGCAAGGTGGCGTTCTGTCTCTTCGTCTTCCTCTGGGTGCGCGCCACCCTGCCGCGCTACCGCTACGACCAGCTGATGCGGCTCGGCTGGAAAGTCTTTCTGCCTTTCTCGCTGCTCTGGGTCGTGCTGACCGCCGGTGTGCTGATGTACACCGGCTGGGTGCCCGTACCCCGGGGCTAAGGGAGAACCGTCATGGCCTTCACCCGTTCCCTGCTGCTCGCCGAGATCGTCTCGGGCATGGCGCTGACCATCAAGTATTTCTTCAAGCCGAAGGTCACGCTCAACTATCCCTTCGAGAAGGGGCCGATCAGCCCGCGCTTCCGCGGCGAGCACGCGCTGCGCCGCTATCCGAACGGCGAGGAGCGCTGCATCGCCTGCAAGCTCTGCGAGGCGATCTGCCCGGCCCAGGCCATCACCATCGAGGCCGAGCCGCGGGAAGACGGCAGCCGCCGCACCACGCGCTACGACATCGACATGACGAAGTGCATCTACTGCGGCTTCTGCCAGGAAGCCTGCCCGGTGGACGCCATCGTCGAGGGCCCGAATTTCGAGTTCTCCACGGAGACCCGGGAGGAGCTCATGTACAACAAGGACAGGCTGCTGGCGAACGGCGACCGCTGGGAGGTCGAGATCGCCACCAGCCTCAAGGCGGACGCGCCGTACCGCTGAGCAGTGCGGGGACACAGGGGAAGAGAACGTCGTGCTCATCCAGGCCCTCTGCTTCTATCTGTTCTCGGCGATCCTCATCGCCTCGGCGGCGATGGTCATCGCCGCGCGCAACCCCGTGCATTCGGTGCTCTTCCTCATTCTCGGCTTCTTCAACGCGGCCGGGCTCTTCGTGCTGATGGGGGCCGAGTTCCTGGCCATGATCCTGGTCGTGGTCTATGTCGGCGCCGTCGCCGTGCTCTTCCTCTTCGTCGTCATGATGCTGGACGTCGATTTCGCGGCGCTGCGCTCGGGTTTCCTGCGCTATCTGCCGATCGGCGGCACGATCGGCCTGATCCTGCTCGGCGAGCTTGCCCTGATCGTCAGCGCCTGGAGCTTCGCGCCCGAGGCCGCCTCGGCGGCCCAGCTGCCCATCCCCGACCCCGGGCAGATGACCAACACCCACGCGCTCGGCCTGGTGCTCTACACGGACTACGTCTATGCCTTTCAGGTCGCCGGCGTGATCCTGCTGGTCGCCATGGTCGGGGCCATCGTCCTGACCTTGCGCGAGCGCGAGGGCGTGCGCCGCCAGGATGTCGGCCGCCAGATCAACCGCACGCGCGAGCAGTCGATCGAGGTGGTCAAGGTCCGGACGCGGGGAGGGGCGTGATGCTGCAGATCACCCTTGCCCATTACCTGACCGTCGCGGCGATCATCTTCACGCTCGGCATCTTCGGCGTGTTCCTCAACCGCAAGAACGTCATCGTCATCCTGATGTCGGTCGAGCTCATGCTGCTCGCCGTCAACATCAACTTCGTCGCCTTCTCGGCGCATCTGGGCGACCTCGTCGGCCAGGTCTTCGCCCTGCTCGTGCTGACCGTGGCCGCCGCCGAGGCGGCCATCGGCCTGGCGATCCTGGTCGTCTACTTCCGCAACCGCGGCTCGATCGCGGTTGAGGACATCAACCTGATGAAGGGCTGAGGCGATGTATTCCGCCGCCGTCGTTCTGCCGCTGATCGGGGCGATGCTCGCCGGCCTGATCCTGACCTTCGCGCCGAAGGGGCACGGCCGCGACCTCGCGGCCCAGCTCGCCACCTGTATCTGCTTGGGGCTTTCGGCCCTGCTGGCCATCGTTATCTTCTACCAGGTCGCACTTCTCGGCCACGGCCGGACCATCGAGGCCTTCCCCTTCATCACCTCCGGCGCCCTGCAGACCTCCTGGGGCTTCAAGTACGACACGCTGTCGGCCGTCATGGTCTTCGTGGTGACGATCTGCTCGACCGCCATCCACGTCTATTCCTGCGGCTACATGCACGACGATCCGGGCGTGCCGCGCTTCATGGCGTATCTCAGCCTGTTCACCTTCTGCATGCTGATGCTGGTGACGGCCGACAATTTCGTGCAGATGTTCTTCGGCTGGGAAGGGGTGGGTGTCTGCTCCTACCTGCTGATCGGCTTCTGGTACGACCGGCCCTCGGCCAACGCCGCGGCGATCAAGGCTTTCATCGTCAACCGGGTCGGCGATTTCGGCTTTGCGCTGGGCATTTTCGGCGTCTTTGCCCTGTTCGGCAGCGTCGTGTTTGACGACGTGTTTGCCGCGGTCCCCACCTTCGTCGGCACGCGGGTGACATTCCTCTCCTGGGAGTTCGACGCGCTCACGCTGCTCTGCCTGCTGCTCTTCGTCGGCGCCATGGGCAAGTCGGCCCAGGTGCCGCTGCATACCTGGCTGCCTGACGCCATGGAGGGCCCGACCCCGGTCTCGGCGCTGATCCATGCCGCGACCATGGTCACCGCCGGCGTGTTCATGGTGGCACGCCTGTCGCCGATGTTCGAATACGCGCCCGATGCGCTTGCCGTGGTCTGCGTGGTCGGCGCCTCTACGGCGATCTTTGCCGCTTCGGTTGGCCTGGTGCAGAACGACATCAAGCGGGTGATCGCCTATTCGACCTGCTCGCAGCTCGGCTACATGTTCTTCGCCTGCGGCGTCTCGGCCTACGCTGCGGCGATCTTCCACCTGATGACCCACGCCTTCTTCAAGGCGCTGCTGTTCCTGAGCTCGGGCTCGGTGATTCACGCCATGTCGGGCGAGCAGGACATGCGCAAGATGGGCGGCCTCGCCGGCCACATCAAGATCACCCACATCATGATGTGGATCGGCAGCCTCTCGCTCGCCGGCGTCGGCGTTCCCTTCGTGGTCGGTTTCGCCGGGTTCTACTCCAAGGACATCATCCTCGAGGCGGCCTTCGGCGCGCTTAGCGGTGTCGGCCAGTACGCCTTCTGGCTCGGCGTCGTCGCCGCCTTCATGACGGCCTTCTATTCGTGGCGGCTGCTGTTCATGACCTTCTACGGCAAACCGCGCGCGGACAAGCATACCATGGAGCACGTGCACGAATCGCCGCAGGTCATGCTCATCCCGCTCTACATCCTGGCGGTGGGCGCCGTGGTCGCCGGCTTCGTCGGCTACGAGTCCTTCGTCGGCCACCACATGAACGAGTTCTGGCGGGAGTCGATCCTCGTTCTGCCGCAGCACAACTCGATCGAGGCGGCGCACCACGTGCCGGTCTGGGTCAAGGTGCTGCCGGTCGTGGTCGGGCTGGTCGGAATCGGCGTCGCTTACGGCCTCTATATCCGCAACCCGAACATCCCGGGCGAGCTCGCGGCACGCTGGCAGCGTCTCTACCGGTTCCTGCTCAACAAGTGGTATTTCGACGAGCTTTACGACGCGATCTTCACCCGCCCGTCCTTCAAGATCGGCTGGGGCTTCTGGAAGCGGGGCGATGAGGCGACGATCGACGGGCTCGGCGCCGACAACCTCGCCGACAAGACGCTGCGCCTGGCCCGGCGCACGGCGGCGCTGCAGACCGGCTACGTCTACCACTACGCCTTCGCCATGCTGATCGGCGTCGTGGTGCTGGTCACCTGGTTCCTCCTGGTGCGGAGCGGGGCGCAATGACTATGACCGGCTGGCCGCTCCTTTCCCTCGTCACCTTCCTGCCGCTGGTCGGTGCCGCCTTTATCCTGGCCGTGCGCGGGCCCGAAGCGGTGGTGGCCGCCAATGCGCGGCACGCGGCGCTGTGGACCTCTCTCGCGACCTTTGTGCTGTCAGTTTTCCTCTGGCTCGACTTCGACACCCGCACGCCGGACTTCCAGTTCGTCGAGGTGCGCGAGTGGATTCCGGCCTTCGGCATCACCTACAAGATGGGCATAGACGGCGTCTCGCTGCTCTTCGTGCTGCTGTCGACCGTTCTGACGCCGATCTGCATCCTGGCCAGCTGGGAGGCGATCGAGACCCGGGTGCGCGAGTACATGATCGCCTTCCTCGTCCTCGAGACGATGATGGTCGGCATGTTCTGCGCTCTCGACATGGTGCTCTTCTACATCTTCTTCGAGGGCGTGCTGATCCCGATGTTCCTGATCATCGGCATCTGGGGCGGCAAGCGGCGCGTCTACTCGGCCTTTAAGTTCTTCCTCTACACCCTGGCGGGCTCTGTGCTCATGCTGCTCGCTATCCTGTTCATGTATTTCGAGACCGAGACCACGGACATCCCGGCGCTGCTCAACGTCTACCTGGTCCCGGAGGTGCAGTTCTGGCTCTGGCTGGCCTTTTTCGCCTCCTTTGCGGTCAAGGTGCCGATGTGGCCGGTGCACACCTGGCTGCCCGACGCCCATGTCGAGGCGCCGACGGCAGGCTCGGTCATCCTCGCCGGCGTGCTGTTGAAGATGGGCGCCTACGGCTTCCTGCGCTTCTCGGTGCCGATGCTGCCTGACGCCTCGGTGTTCTTCACGCCCTATGTCTTCGTGCTCAGCATTATCGCCATCATCTACACCTCGCTGGTGGCGCTGGTGCAGGAGGACATGAAGAAGCTCATTGCCTATTCCTCGGTGGCGCATATGGGTTTCGTCACGCTCGGTACATTCACCGGCACCGTGCAGGGGGTGGAGGGCGCGCTCTTCACCATGCTGAGCCACGGCGTCGTCTCGGGCGCTCTGTTCCTCATCGTCGGCGTGATCTACGACCGCATGCACACGCGCGAGATTGCGCGCTACGGCGGACTCGTCCACCGCATGCCGGTCTACGCCTTCGTCTTCATGGTGATGATGCTGGCGTCGGTCGGGCTGCCGGGGACGAGCGGCTTCGTCGGCGAATTTCTCGCCCTGGCTGGGGCCTACCAGGCCAACACCTGGGCGGCCCTCTTCGCCACCACTGGCATCATCCTGGGCGCGGCCTACATGCTCTACCTCTACCGCCGGGTGATCTTCGGCGAGCTGACGCGCGAGGACCTCAAGGACATTACAGATCTCAATCTGCGCGAGAAGCTGATTTTCGCCCCCCTGGTCGTGCTGGTGCTGTGGATGGGCATCTACCCCAAGCCGTTCCTCGACGTCTTTGCGGCATCGAGTGGGCCGATCGCCGCGCGTTACCATGCGGCCAAGAGTGCCGCAAGCGAACCGCCGCGGGTGCTGCGCACCGCCGCGGCGAAGCAGGAGTAGGCCGGGATGGGCGAGTTCGGACTGAATCTCCTGCCGGCTCTTCCTGAGCTGTTCCTGATCTGCGCCGCCATGGCGCTGCTCATGGTCGGCGTGTTCCGCGGTCCCACAGGCCGCGAGGCGGCGGCGACTTGGAGCCCGGCGCATGCCGACAACGCCCGCGGCATCTCCTGGGCGGCCATCGCCGTCCTGGTGATCGCCGCCTTCCTGGTGTCCGCGCAGCCGGTCGAGCGCATAACCGTCTTTGCCGGGATGTTCGTCGGCGACGCCTTTGCCGGCTTCGCCAAGCTGCTCATCCTGGTAGGCTCGGCGCTCACCCTGGTGATGGCCATCGACTACAACGAGCGCGAGAAAATGGCGCGCTTCGAGTACGCCGTCCTCATCCTGTTCGCCACCACCGGCATGATGCTGATGGTCTCGGCGAACGACCTGATCGCCCTCTATCTCGGCCTTGAGCTGCAGAGCCTGTCGCTCTACGTGGTCGCGGCCTTCCGCCGCGATTCCCTGCAGTCGACCGAGGCTGGGCTCAAGTATTTCGTCCTCGGTGCCCTGTCCTCGGGCATGCTGCTCTACGGCGTGTCGCTGGTCTACGGCTTCGCCGGCACCACGACCTTCCCCGGCCTCGCCGCAATCGTCGCCGACCAGGCGGCCGAGCCGGCGCTTGGTCTGGTCTTCGGCCTTGTCTTCATCGCCGCCGGGTTGGCCTTCAAGGTGGCTGCGGCGCCGTTTCACATGTGGACGCCCGATGTCTACGAGGGTTCGCCCACGCCGGTCACCGCCTTCTTCTCGGTTGCGCCGAAGGCCGCAGCGACGGCGCTGCTGGTGCGGGTGATGATCGAGCCCTTCGGCCCGCTGGCTGAGCAGTGGTGGCAGATCATCTGGGTGACCTCGGTGCTGTCGATGGGCCTCGGCGCCTTCGCTGCCATCAACCAGACGAACATCAAGCGCCTGATGGCGTACAGCTCGATCGGTCATATCGGCTACGCGCTGGTCGGCCTGGTGCCGGGCGACGAGACGGGTGTCCGTGGCGTGCTGATTTACATCGCCATCTACATCTTCATGAACGTCGCCACCTTCGCGGTCATCCTGTGCATGAAGCGTGACGGCAAGATGATCGAGCGCATCGACGACCTTGCCGGCCTGGCACGCAGCCAGCCGATGGTCGCTGCGGCGCTGGCAATCTGCATGTTCTCGATGTCGGGGATTCCGCCGCTCGCCGGCTTCTTCAGCAAACTCTATGTCTTCCTGGCGGCCGTCGCAGCCGGCTACTACTGGCTTGCGGTACTCGGTGTGCTGACCAGCGTCGTGGCGGCCTTCTACTACCTGCGTATCGTGAAACTGATGTATTTCGACGAGCCGGCCCCGGCCTTCGACAGGCCCTTGGGCACCGGCGTCAGCGTCGTGCTGGCCGGCACCAGCCTGTTCACGCTGCTGTTCTTCGTCTACCCGGCGCCCCTGCTGGGTGCGGCGGCAGTCGCGGCGGCGGCGCTTTTCGGCGGCTGAGCTTCGGGGTTCACGGCATGGCGGGCGAAATCACGCTGCCGCCGGCCTACCGGCTCGTCGTGCTCGACACGGTCGCGAGCACCAACGACGAGGCGAAGCGGCTCGCCCGCGAAGGGGCGGAGGACGGCACCCTCGTCTGGGCACGCGAACAGCAAGCCGGACGCGGCCGGGGCGGGCGGAGCTGGGTCTCGCCGCGCGGCAATCTCTACCTGTCGCTGGTGCTGCGACCCGAATGTCCGGCGTCGCGTGCGGCCGAGCTGGGGTTTGTCGCGGCAGTCGGCTTGGGCACGGCGCTGGCGAGCCTTGTGCCGCCGCTCTGTCCGGTGAACTACAAATGGCCGAACGACGTGCTGCTGGGCGAGCGCAAAGTCGCTGGTATCCTCATCGAGACCGAAAGCGGGACTCAGTCGCAACCGGGAGCGCCGCTAGAGTGGATGGTCCTGGGCCTCGGAGTGAACGTGCAGCACTATCCCAAGGACGCCGAGTTTCCTGCCACGTCCCTGCGCTATGAAGGTGCGGCTGACGCGACAGTGGAAGCCCTGCTGGAGCGCTTTGCCGTCTATTTCCTCAATTGGGCGAACCGCTGGATGGAAGATGGTCTTACGCCGATCCGCGCGGAGTGGAAGGAGCGGGCGCTGGGGATCGGTCGCAAGATCCGCGTGCGGTTGCCCCTGGAGACGCTTCGGGGCAAATTCATCGATCTGGACGCCGACGGCACCCTGCTGCTCGATCCAGAGAAGGGTGGCGGCGTGCGCCGGATCACCGCCGGCGACGTCTTCTTCGTGTGAGGCCCCGTGCTGCTAGTCATCAACTCCAACAACACCAACACGGTCTTCGGCGTCTTCAACGGCGATGCCAAACGCGCGGCCTGGCGCATTTCCACCGACCCGCGCCGTACGGCAGACGAGTACGCCGTCTGGCTGACCCATCTGATGGCCCTCGAGGGGCTGAGCTTCGCCGATGTCGACGGTGTGGTGCTGTCGAACGTCGTGCCGCAGACCACGTTCAACCTCAAATCCCTATGCCAGCGCTACTTCAAGGCGGAGCTCGTGACGATCGGCGAGCCGGGCCTCAAGCTCGGCTTCGAGATCCGCCTCGATAGGCCGGAGGAAGCCGGTGCCGACCGCGTCGCCAACTGCGCCGGCGCCCGCAGCCGCTACAAGATGCCGGGCGTGGTCATCGACCTCGGCACGGCTACGACCTTCGATGTGATTGATGAGGGCGGCAACTATTGCGGCGGGGCGATCTCGCCTGGCATCAACCTCGCCTTTGAGGCGCTGTACATGGGCGCTGCGAAGCTGCCGCGGATCGCGATCAAGCGCCCGGCCACGGTAGTCGGCCGCACTACGGTCGGTGCCATGCAGTCCGGCATCTTTTGGGGGTACGTCGGCCTCATCGAAGGCGTCATGTCGCGCATCGAGGCGGAGTGGGGGCGCCCGATGACCGTTATCGGCACCGGCGGTCTGGTGCCGCTGATCGCCGATTCCTGCCCCCGTATCCAGCACGTCGATCTCGATCTGACGCTCAAGGGGCTCGTCGACATCTACCGTCTCAACCGCCGATGAGCACCCCAAAGGCCGACCTCCATTTCCTGCCACTGGGCGGGTCGGGAGAGATCGGCATGAACCTTAATCTTTACGAGTACGGCGGCCAGTGGCTGATGGTCGATCTCGGCGTCACTTTCGCCGACGATGGCGTGCCGGGCGTCGAGGTTCTGATGCCCGACCCGCAATTCATCGTCGAGCGGCGCGACAAGCTGATCGGTCTCGTGCTGACCCACGCGCACGAGGACCATCTGGGCGCCGTGCAGTATCTCTGGCCGGAGCTGCGCTGCCCGATCTGGGCGACGCCGTTCACCGCGGCTTTCCTGCGCCGGAAGCTGACGGAGACCGACTTCGCCGACGAGGTGGATATCCACGTCGTCGAGATGGGCAGCCGCTTTCGCATCGGTCCATTCGACCTGGAGATGGTGACGCTCACCCACTCGATTCCCGAACCCAACGGGTTGGCCATCCGCACGCCCGCGGGCACCGTATTTCACACCGGCGACTGGAAGATCGATCCCGATCCACTGGTCGGCGATGTCACAGACGACGCGCGGCTGCGGACCATCGGCGATGACGGGGTCCTGGCGCTGGTCGGGGATTCGACCAACGCGCTCAAGGAGGGTGAGTCGGGTTCCGAGGCCGAGGTCCGGCAGGCCCTGATCGAGCTGTTCCGCCAGCATGACGGGCGGATCGCGGTAGCTTGCTTCGCCTCCAATGTCGCCCGGCTCGAATCGATCGCCGTCGCCGCCAAGGCGAACGGCCGCGATTGCGCCCTGGTCGGGCGCTCGCTCTGGCGCATCCATGACACGGCCAAGGAGACTGGTTATCTCCGCGGCCTGCCGGACTTCGTCGACGAGCGCGATGCCGGTTTCATCCCCCGGGAGCGGCTGGTCATGATCTGCACCGGCAGCCAGGGCGAACCGCGTGCCGCGTTGACCCGGATCGCGGCCGATGAGCATCCGCACGTTGTCCTGGAGAAAGGCGACGTGGTGATTTTCTCGTCCCGGGTCATTCCCGGCAACGAGCGCAACGTGCTTCGCCTGCAGAACTCGCTGGCCCATCTCGGCGTGACCCTCATCACCGACGAGACCCATCCGCGGGTCCATGTCTCCGGCCACCCCTGCCGGGGCGAGCTGGCGCGCATGTACCAATGGGTGCGCCCGCGTATTGCCATCCCTGTGCACGGCGAGGCCCTGCACATGCAGGCTCACGCCAACCTCGCCAAGGCTTGCCAGGTACCCCACGCACTGGTGCCTGAGAACGGTACCCTCATCCGGCTCGCGCCGGAGGGGCCGGAGGTCGTCGATCGGGTTCCGACGGGACGGCTGGCGGTTGACGGCGACCGGTTGCTGCCGTTCGGCGGTGCTGTGCTGCGCCAGCGCTCGCGGCTGATGTGGAACGGCGCGGTGATCGCCACGGTGGTGCTGGACCGCAAGGGGCGGGTAGCGGTTCCGCCGCGCATCTCGGCGCCCGGCCTGCTCGATCCCGAGACGGACCTCGATTTCGCCCAGGAGATCGTCGAGGCGATAGAGCGGGGAGCCGGGCGCGCCGGCAAGGGGGCGCCGGACGAGAAGGTCGAAGAGGCCGTCCGCCGGGCCATCCGCGATGTGCTCCGCGAGCGCCGCGGCGGCAAGTCGATCATCGACGTACACCTCGTCCGGGTTTAAAACCAATCCATGATCGGGCGTCTCAACCACGTTGCCATCGTCGTGCCGGACCTTGCGGCGGCGGCTTCCGTTTACCGCGACGCGCTGGGCGCGAAGGTGTCGGCACCGGTCGCCCTGCCGACCCACGGCGTCACCACCGTCTTCGTCGAACTGCCGAACACCAAGATCGAGCTTCTGCATCCCTTGGGCGATAAGTCGCCGATCGCCAGGTTCCTGGCCGACCATCCCTCAGGCGGCATGCACCATGTGTGTTACGAGGTCGACGACATCTACGCCGCGCGTGACAAGCTCAAGGCCGGAGGTGCGCGGGTGATCGGTGACGGCGAGCCGAAGATCGGCGCACACGAAAAACCGGTGCTCTTCCTGCACCCCAAGGATTTCTGCGGCACGCTGGTCGAGCTCCAGCAGGCTTGAGCCATGACCCTGGCGACCGGCATTGCTGTCTACATCGTTGTCTGGTGGATTGTTCTCTTTACCGTCCTGCCCTGGGGAGCGCGACCGCCGGACAACCCGGAACCTGGGCACGCGACCAGTGCGCCCGCCCGGCCGCGCCTGCTGCTCAAGTTCGCCATTACTACGGTGATTGCCGGCGTCGTTTTTGCCGGCCTCTACTGGGTCATTCAGTCCGATCTGTTTTCCTTCCGGAGCTAGCATGGGTGGCGGGCCGAACACCTATTGCGACGTCGCTCCAGGACACGAGCTCCACGGGCCGTACCACGATGCCGAGTACGGCTTTCCCCTGGCCGGCGACAACGCCCTATTCGAACGGCTGGTGCTGGAGATCAACCAGGCCGGCCTGAGCTGGCTGCTGATGCTCCGGAAGCGGGAGGCTTTTCGTAAGGCCTTCCGCGGTTTCGACGTCGGCAGGGTGGCCCGTTTCGGAGCCAAGGACCGGGCCCGGCTGCTAGCCGATGCCGGCATCGTGCGAAACCGTCTCAAGGTGGACGCGGCGATCGAGAATGCCCGCCGCATCGAGGGGCTGGCGGAAAGATACGGCTCCTTCGCCGCTTGGATCGCCGAGCATCACCCGCGCGCCAAGGCCGAGTGGGTCAAGCTGTTCAGGCAGACCTTCAAGTTCACCGGCGGCGAGATCGTCGGGGAGTTTCTGATGAGCATCGGTTACCTGCCCGGGGCGCATCGCGCGAGTTGCCCGGTTCAGAGGAAGATCGCGCGCCTGAAGCCGCCCTGGATGGCGGTTGGCAACTTCGTCTACTAGGGCGGCGGCGCGATGGGGGAGACTTCGCCGGGGGCGCCTACTAGGGGAGCGGGGCGGGTCTACGCCAGCCGGGCGCTGCGTGCCTTTTGCGACGGATTTACGGCGATCCTGCTGCCGCTTTACCTGTTCGATCTCGGTTTCGATGCCACCGTCGTCGGCGTGCTGTCGACGGTCACCTTGCTCGGCTCGGCCGCCCTGACCATCGCGGTCGGGCTCTACGCGCATCGCTACGCCTTGCGCACCATGCTGCTGGGGGCGGCCCTGCTGATGGCGGCGACCGGCTTGGCTTTCGGCTTCGTCGAATCGCTGCTGCCGTTATTCGTCGTCGCGGCCGTGGGCACGCTGAACCCGTCGTCGGGCGACGTCAGCGTGTTCGTGCCTCTGGAGCATTCGCTTCTTGCCCGTCTGGCACCGGCCAGCCGGCGGACCTTGATCTTCGCCATCTACAGCGCCGTTGGCACCGGGGCCGCGGCGCTGGGTGCGCTGTCGGTCGGTCTGCTCGACCATCTGCCGGCCGGTCTGGATCGCCGGGCGGCGATCCAGGTCTATTTCCTTGTCTATGGCGCGGCCGGGCTGATCGTCATGCTGCTCTACCGCGGCCTGCCGCAGGAGGCCGCCGAAGCGCACGGCGACGCGCCCAAGGGCGCGCTCAACGAATCTCGCGGACACGTTCTCCGGCTGGCGGCGCTGTTTTCGGTCGATGCATTCGGCGGCGGTTTCATTCTCAATGCGCTGCTGGCGGTCTGGCTGTTCTCGCGTTTCGGCCTGTCGCCCAGCGAGGCGGGGGCGATCTTCTTCGTCACCGGGCTGTGCAGTGCGGTGTCCTATTTCATCGCCACCTGGATCGCCGGCCGCATCGGGCTGCTCAACACCATGGTCTTCACCCACCTGCCGGCCAGCATTCTGCTGATGCTCACGCCACTGGCGCCGGATGTCGGCTGGGCGGTGGCCGCGCTGGTGGCGCGCAGCCTGCTGTCGCAGATGGACGTGCCGACGCGCACCTCCTACGTCATGGCGACGGTGACGCCGGCCGAGCGCCCGGCCGCCTCCAGCTTCACCAACGTCCCGCGCAGCCTGGCTTCGGCACTCGCCCCTGCCATCGGCGGCTGGATGCTCAGCCTCTCGCCCTTCGGCTGGCCGTTGATCGTCGGCGGCGCCCTCAAGCTGGGTTACGACCTGGCGCTGTTGGCGATGTTCTCGCGGGTGCGGCCGCCCGAGGAACAGCGGCCCTGAAACACAAAGCCGGACCC
>VGEI01000014.1 GCA_016869415.1 Alphaproteobacteria bacterium | reverse complement strand
AAGCACGGCCGCATGATGCCGGAGAACGGCCGCGAGCTGATCCGCCGGCACGACGCCATCCTCTTCGGCTCGGCGGGGCATCCGGAGATTCCCGACCACATCACGCTCTGGGGCCTGCGCCTGGCCATCTGCCAGCCTTTCGACCAATACGCCAATGTACGCCCGACCCGCGTTCTGCCCGGCATCACCTCGCCGCTGCGGCACGTCAACGACAAGGAGCTCGACTGGGTCATCGTGCGCGAGAATTCCGAGGGCGAGTACGCGGGCGTGGGTGGGCGCGTGCACCAGGGCTCGCCGTTGGAAGCGGCGACGGACGTCTCCATGTTCACGCGCGCCGGGGTCGAGCGGATCATGCGCTTCGCCTTCCGGCTGGCGCAGTCACGGCCGCGCCGGAAGCTGACCGTCGTCACCAAATCGAACGCCCAGCGTCACGCCATGGTGATGTGGGACGAGATCGCCGCGCAGGTCGCGGCGGAGTTCACGGACGTGACCTGGGACAAAATGCTGGTCGACGCCATGACCATGCGCATGGTCATGCGGCCGGAGACCATCGACACGGTCGTTGCCACCAATCTGCATGCGGATATCCTGTCCGATCTGGCGGCGGCCTTGGCTGGCTCGTTGGGTATCGCGCCGACGGCCAACCTCAATCCCGAGCGGAGCTTTCCCTCGATGTTCGAGCCGATCCACGGCTCGGCCTTCGACATCATGGGCAAGGGGATCGCCAACCCCATCGGCACGTTCTGGTCCTGCGTGATGATGCTCGATCACCTGGGCGAGCAGGAGGCCGGCGGCCGCCTGATGCGGGCGATTGAGCGGGTGACCGCCGACCGGCGCTTCCACACGCCCGATCTCGGCGGCAAGGCGAGGACGGCGGAGGTGACGGCCGCCGTGATCGACGCGATCAACGGGGCGAACGCTTGACGGGCTAACGCTCGAACTTGCCAACCAGCTCGAGATGCGACGACCAGAGGAACTGGTCGACCGGGGTGACCGTGCGCAGACGGTAGCCGCCGGCGGTCAGCAGCGCCGCATCGCGGGCGAAGGTGGCGGGATTGCAGGACACCGCGACGACGCGTTCCACCTCGGAGAGGGCGAGCGCCCGCGCCTGCTCGGCTGCGCCCTCACGCGGGGGATCGAAGACCACCGCGTCGAATTTTTCGAGCTCGTCGCCGGCAAGCGGGCGGCGGTTGAGATCGCGCACCTCGGCCTTGACCCGCGGTCCCAATCCGCCGCGCCGCGCACTCGCGTCGAGGGCGGCGATGGCCTCGGCGCTGCGATCGGCGGCATGGACCTGGCGCTGCGCGGCGGCGACCGGCAGGGCAATCGAGCCGCTGCCGGCGTAGAGGTCGGCGACGCGCCTGGCCTTGCCGATGCCCTCGATCACGGCCTGCTGGATGGCTTGCTCGCCTTCCAAGCTCGCCTGCAGGAAACCGCCGGGCGGCAGGTCGACCGTGACGCCGCCGAAGACGGTCTGCGAGGGCCGGTGTTGGACGACGATCTCCGCCACCGCGTGCGGGCCCGGCCGGAGCGCGATACGCGACAGATCATGCCGCTCGGCGAACTCGGCCAGCCGGCTGCGTGTCGCCCGGTCGGCGTCCGGGGCGCGCGTCAGCACCAGCTCGACACCGCTGTCGACGGACGTCGCCAGCACGTCGAACGCGGCGCGGGGCCAGAGGGTAGCAAAGAACTCACGCAACGGTGCCAGCAGCCGCTCGAGCGGCGGCACGAGGATCGGGCACGGACCGATATCGATCGCCTCGCGACTGGCGCGCACATGAAAACCCAAGGTCGCCCGGCCGCCGGCCGTGCGCACCAGGAACTCCGCCCGCCGCCGTGACCCCGGCGGTGTGCGGGCAAGCGGCTGCAGGGCAAATCCTTTGAGCCCGGCGCGCTCCAGTGTGGCGGCCAGGGTGTCGGTCTTCCAGCGCGCGTAGAGATCGTCCGCGAGATGCTGCAGGGCGCAGCCGCCACACTTGCCGGGCCCGAAATGCGGGCAGGGCGGTATAGCGTGGCCGGTCCCGCGTTCGAGCCACTCGACCGGCAGCGCCCTTTCGGGGCCGGTGCGGCGGGCGCGCACCCGGTCGCCGGCCAGCGTGTAGGGCACGAAGAGCGGCGTGCCCTCGTGCCGCGCGACGCCGTCGCCCTGCGAGCCGAGCGCGGTGATGGCGAGATCGAGGAGTTCCAGCCCTGTCACGGCACGGCCCGGTGACGACGCCGGGAGGCGTCAGCTGGCGCGTTCGAGGTCGCGCCAGACGCGGTCGGCGATGTCCTGCAGCTTCTGGTGGTCGATCGTGCCGGCGAAGGCATAGGCATAGCCGTTGTTGCGCCAGTGCACGATGTTGACGTCCCCGCGCCGGTCGGCCTGGGCCGGCAGGTAGGGCGCGTCGGTATGGGCCACGACCAGGGCGACGAGATCGCCGGTGCTCGAGGTGTAGAGGAACTGCGCTGCCGGCTTGCCGCCGATGATCAGCAGCCGCCCGCCCTGTGGCGCAAAGCCGCGGGCCGAGAGATCGGGCACGTTGAGGCGCCGGTTGAGCTTGCTGCCGAAATATTTCTCCAGCTCGGGCACGTCCTCGGCGCTGAAATCGACCAGCAGCTTGTCCTTCTGCGCCAGGGAACTGGTGTAGACTTGGTAGATGCCGGCGACATGGTCGAGCCAGCGCTCGCCCAAGCCTCCCGGCGTGGTCGAGGCGACCTGCACCGGACTCTCGGCAGGCGGTACGACGCCAGTGTAGCGCCCGGCGCTGTAGCCGACGATCAAGGCCGCAAGGCCGGCGGCCATTGTCCAGCCCCAGACACCATGCGCGGACCCACGGCTCCTGCGCGGATCGAGGCGCACGACATTGGCGGCGGCCTGCGTCGCGGCACCGGCATTGCCGCTGCCGGCGAGGGCCGCGACCAGCCGGTCGGGGACCGGCTCGTGCAGCACGTCGGCGAAGGCGGCCCGGGTGATGGCGGCACCGTCGCGCATGCGCTGGGCGCGGGCGGCGATCGAGGCATCGGCAGCCATTGCCGCCTCGATCTCGCGCGCCGTCGCGGCGTCCACTTCGCCGTCGACATAGGCCATCAGCATTACGTCATCCATTCTGCTCATCGCGCGGCCTGTTCCCGGCTCCAGCTCGCTCCCTCACTCTACGGTTGAGGGCGGGGTTTTCATCCCGCCACTATCCTAAGCGCACGACATTGCCGCTGGCTGTGTCTCCGATCACACGCGACAGGCCGAGACGCGCCCGCGCCAGGCGGCTCATCACCGTACCGATCGGAATTCCGAGCGTGTCCGCAGCCTCCTTGTAGGTCTGACCTTCCACGCATACCAGCATCATCACCGCACGTTGTTCCTCCGGCAGCTTGGCGATGGCCTTGCGCACCGCATCGTAGGTGAGGTGCGCCTCCATCCGCCTGACGCCGTCGACGCTCAGCTCCGGCTCGGCCGCCTCGGCCGCGTCGATGCGGCCTTCGCCGGTCCGGACCTTCGCCGCCCGCCGTTCGTCGAGCCAGATGGTCTGCACGATGCGGAACATCCAGCTGTCGAGCCGCGTGCCCGGCGTCCATTGCTCGATGCGGGCGATGGCCCGCTCGCAGGCTGCCTGCACGAGGTCGTCAGCCTGGTCGGCGACGCCGGTCAGGCCCCGGGCAAAGCGCCTGAGACGGGGCAGTAGCGCCACCATCTCGGCCCGGACCCGGTCGTCGAGCTTGCCGGTCATGCGCCTGACATCCAGACGGGCGAAAACCGGCTCTGCGCGACACGCAGACAACGGCTTTGCCGTGCCTTTATTCCGCCATGATTAAGGTTATTTTGCAGTATTTTCAAGGGTTTGTGTCGAATCCGGGGCGCTGGCCGGCCTCCCGCCATGAAACCGCAATCCGCCCGGCCTGTCATGGGTTTCTTTTGCGGCGGCTACGCGGCGGTCACGGCGCCGCGCCGGAAGGCCCAGGTCTCCGCGCTTCTTCTGCCAATAGTCGTAGACCGCGCGCAGAATCGGCTCGCGAATCGTTGTGGCATCAAGAAGCACGCATCCCCCGTGCTGTCTGAACATGTAACTCGCCCCCTGCTTTAGGGCTTAGCACTGGACGCGCAGTGGGTCTCGGCGGCCGAAAGTCGGTGGTCTTGTCGTCGTGGTTGCTCGCCTCCATCGTGGTTAATTGCCGGCTCGACTCTATCTCCGCCCGTCTTTCGGCCGGGTACTCGGATAGGCACCGGTGGCCCCGGTTACCGGCAAGGCCAGCATCCAGGCCAGGGACTGCCGCTTGCGCTCGAGGAACTGCGTCAGGCCGATGGTCATGCCCTGGTGTCCCGCCTGCGGCTGGTCGCGATAGCTGGCGAAGAGCCGGTCCCACCACGGATGATTGAAGCCGAAATTGCTGTTGGTTTCGTGCGGCTGCACCGAGTGATGGACGCGGTGCATGTCCGGTGTCACCACAATCCAGCGCAGGATGCGGTCCGCCGCCGGCGGCAGGGCAATGTTGGCGTGGTTGAACATCGAGGTGGCGTTGAGCAGCAGCTCGAAGAGCACGACTGCCAGCGGCGGCGCGCCCAGTGCGGCGACCACCGCCATCTTGATCGCCAGGGAGAGGATCATCTCCACCGGATGGAAGCGCACGCCGGTGGTGACGTCGATGTCGGGATCGGCGTGATGCACCATGTGCAGCCGCCAGAGCAGCGGCACGGCGTGAAAGGCGCGGTGCTGGGCATAGATGGCGAGATCGAGCAGCGGCAGCGCCGCCGCAACGCGGACCCAGCCGGGCAGCGCAACCAGGTTCAGCAGGCCCCAGCCGCGCTCCTGCACCAGCACAGCGAACTCGACCAGCAGCAACGGAAACACCAGCCGCAGGACAACGGTGTCGATGGCGATCAGCGACAGATTGTGCAGCCAGCGGAAGCTGCGCGAAGCGACCGGCGCGCGGCGCGGTGCCAGACTCTCCGCGAGGCCAAGACCGAGGAGCAGTGCGAGGAACGCGGCACCGCGCACCATACCCTCATGAGCGAGAAGCCAGGCTTCCATCCTGAACATACTAGGAGGGGCGGCGTCCTCTGACCACCTGCGCCGGCATGACGGGGAAACTGCGCCCTACGGCGCCCTGCGCTGCGTATCGTCGGGCAGCTCCTGCCGCACGTCGGGCTCGGACTCGCTGCGCCAGTGCACGACCTCCCACGAGGCTGGCGCGGCGTCCTGCCGTTGCCGCAGGTAGACCTGCAGATCCTCCCAGGCTTCGCCCTCGCAAGATCCCTGGCTGGCGGGGCAGGCGCGGCGCTGCGCCTCGACCAGGGCATAGCCCGGCTTGAACCAGTCGAGGTCGCGCAGATCGTCGGTGACGTCCTCCGCACGGATGATCGAGACGCGCTCGGTCACGTATTCGGTCTGCTGCGGCTCGCCGGCCGGGCGAGGCGGCACGGCCGCACCCACCGTCCGGCACATGGTGGCGTCGCCGCGGGTCAGGCAGGCGAGCAGCGTCTCGGCCGCGCAGGCCGGTGTGGACGGCGATCCGAGGCAGAGGCTGGTGGCAGCGTCCGGACCGATGCGGCCCGGCTTGTCCCTTGAGAATTGCGCGACCGCCGCTCCCGCTTCAAGAACGAGCGCCAGCAGCGCCGAGAGCAGCACGACAGGCAAGCGTTTCATGCGAATCCCCGCTCGGCAGCGAGCGCGCCCAGCGCTTCCTTGACCTCCGCAAAGACCGCATCCCAGTCACCCGGCCGGGGTTGACGAAACAGCCGCATCGAGGGATTCCACGGGGAGTCCGAGCGGTCACGCAGGTAGAGCCAGTAGGGAACATAGGCCAGCATGTTCCATACCGGGCGGCCCAGCGCGCCAGTGAGATGCGCGACTGAGGAATCGGTCATGATCACCAGGTCGAGCCCCTCGATCGCCGCCGCCGTGTCGGCGAAATCGTCGAGATGGGGCGCCAGGTCGACGATCAGCGAGCGCCCGCGCACCCGATCGAGATCGGGTGCGCGCGGGCCCTTCTGCAGGCTGAAGAGCTGCACGCCCGGCACCTCGGCGAAGGGCAGGAATCGTTCGATCGAGGTCGAGCGCAGGTGATTGGCCTTGAAGGTGACGCTGCCCGACCAGACGATGCCGACCTTTAGCGCGTCGGCGTAGGGGGCAAAGATCGGCGCGAACTTTTCGCGGCACTCCTCGCTGATGCCGATCGGCACGGGCGGCGGCACCGAATCGAGATCGGTGCCGAAGATGCCGGGCAGGCTCAGGTATGGGCATTGCACATCGAACTCGGGCAGCGTCGAGCCGACCACGAGCACGTCGTCGACGCCGGGGATGGTGCGGAACAGGCGTTCGAGCGGCGCCTGGCAGCCGACGATCACCCGGCCCACCCGCTCCTTGACCATGGGTACGTAGCGGGCACCCAGCAGCGTGTCGCCGAAGCCCTGCTCGGGCCAGAGCAGGATCGTGCCCTCGGGCAGGTCGCCGCCGTCCCAGCGCGGCTGGCGATAATTGGGCGGCCGCAACTCGGCGAGCTTCCAGCGCCATTCGAACTGGCTCCAGCCCTCGGCGAACTCGCCCAGCATCAGGTGGATCTGGGCGCTGTCGGTGTGAGCCGTGACATGCTCGGGGGCGAGGTTGAGCACGTGCTGGAAGGCGGCGAGCGCGTCGCGCAGATCGCCGCGCTCGCGCAACGCCACGCCGAGATTTTGCCAGGTCGTGGTGTTGCGCGGCTCGAGCTTCACAGCGCGATAATGCGCGGCCACCGCCTCGTCCAGCCGGCCGACATCCTTGAGCGCGTTGCCGAGATTGGAGAGCACGCCGCCTTGCTCGGGCATCAGCGCCAGGGCGCGCAGGTAGGCGACGATGGCCGATGCCGGCTGGCCGTTGGAGCGCAGCGCCACGCCCAGGATGGTCCAGGCCTTGGGATCCTCTGGTGTGGCCTTGACCAGCGCCTCGGCGGCGGGGACGGTGCCGGCGGCCTGACCGGCGCCCAGGCGCACCTCAAGCTGGACCTTGAGTTCGGCCGCGGTGAGCGGCACGGCCTCGGCGGTTTTCGGGGGTGCGGACTCTGCCATTCCTGATTCGGTACCGGCGTTCGCTTGCGGGAGCTTGACGCCCGCTATCCTAACCGCGATTCGCAGGATTTTGAGTCAAAACCATTCCCGGAAAACCGAGCCCGTCCGCGCGGCGTCGGTCCGGGACGTTTATCCGGGCGTCCCAATCGTCCGAACTCCCCGCGAATCGCGGCCGGCATAGGCGGAACGGTGTCATGACTCGCCAGCGTGCATCTCTGCCAACGCTGACACTCGTCGCCGCGAGGATGTACGGCCCGGGCAGCAAGAAGGGCAAGATAACGGGTCCGGGTCCGGCCCCGCCCCCTCGCGGCTCTTGAGGCATCACTGATATCTTAGTTATAAGTCACGGCATGAGCCAATCCATGCTGCGCCACAAGGCCTACGACCGCTTCAAGGAGCGGCTGTTCGCCCGTGCCCTCGAGCCGGGCCAGTTCATCACCCAGCGCGAGCTGAGCGAGATCGTGAAAGTGCCGGTCGGACCGCTTCGCGAGGCTCTGAAGAAGCTCGAGGCCGAGGCGTTGGTCAGGCTCATCCCGCAGCGCGGCATCCAGATCGCCGAGGTGAACGTCGCCTTGCTGAACGATGCCTTCGGCCTGCGCCGTATTCTTGAGCTTGCCGCCGCGCGCCAGTTCGCTGCGGAGGCGCCGATGGCACTGATCCGCGATCTTGAATCGCAGACCGCGCGTGTCCTGAAGCGCGTCCGCCCCAATCCGGACCGCGAAGCGCTCGACGAGGCGCTGCGGGTCGATTGGATGATGCACGACCTCGTCATCGATCATGTGGGCAATCGCCTGCTCTCGGAGGTGCATCGCCTGAATTTCGATAAGATCCGCATGGCGCGGCTCCATCGGCGGTTCACGCCCGACCGCCTGCGCCCGGCGATCGAGGAGCATCTGGCCGTCATTGCCTGTTTCCGCGCTCGCAGTCCCGATGGGGCCGCCGCCGCGCTCGACCGGCATTTGGCGATCGCGCACCGGCGGGCCGTCGGCCTGACTCCATGACGGCGCGCCCCAACCTTCTATTCCTGTTCTCCGACCAGCACGCATTCCAGGTGGCCGGATGCTACGGCGACAGCGTCGCCCGGACCCCCAATCTCGATGCGCTTGCCGCAGCCGGCGTGACCTTCGATGCGGCCTATTGCCCCTCGCCGATCTGCGTGCCGTCGCGCATGTCGATGCTCACGGCACGTCATCCTTCCGCCCAGGATTGCTGGACGAACGACGACTTTCTGGCTTCGGATCGGCCGACCTGGCCGCACGCGCTGGGTGCTGCGGGCTACCGGCCGATCCTGATCGGCCGCCTGCACGCCATGGGTCCCGACCAGCTGCACGGCTACGCGCAGCGCGAGGTCGGCGATCACAGCCCCAACTGGGGTGGCGTGCCGCGCCACGATATGGGAGTCCTGAACGAGACCAACGATCCGCATCGCACGAGCGTGGTTCGCAGCGGCCCTGGCGAAAGCGTTTACGAGATCAAGGACCGCGACGTGACGTGCGCTGCGGTCGCCTGTCTTGACAGGCTCGGCGCCGAGCGTAAGGCCGGCAGCAGCGAGCCGTTCGCACTCAGCGTCGGCTTCATGCTGCCCCATCCGCCCTATGTCGCGACGAGGGCGGATTACCGGCTCTTCGCCGATCGTGTCCCGCCGCCGCGCCGGGGGCCGCCCTCGCCGGGCAGCGAACATCCA
Organism: Alphaproteobacteria bacterium; assembly: GCA_016869415.1. Classification (GTDB taxonomy): domain Bacteria; phylum Pseudomonadota; class Alphaproteobacteria; order CACIAM-22H2; family CACIAM-22H2; genus VGEI01. Next base: position 15,295 of record VGEI01000014.1, on the reverse strand, counting down.
TGGCTCGCCTGGTGGCGCGCGAACCGGGGTGTCGAAACTGTCGACCCCGCGGATGCCCAGCGGGCGCGTACCGCTTACTACGCGCTCACCTACCGGCTCGATGCCATGATCGGCGACGTCCTCGCCGCCCTGCGCCGCAACGGGCTCGCGGAGAACACCCTGATCGTCTACACGACCGACCACGGCGACCAGATCGGCGAGCGCGGCCTCTGGTGGAAGCATACGTTCTACGAGGAATCGGTCCGCGTGCCGATGATCCTCTCGTGGCCGGGGACGCTTCCCGCAGGCCAGCGCCGGGCCAGCGTGGTCAATCTCGTCGACCTGACCGCAACGATGCTGGCAGCACTCGGCGCCCCGCCCCTGCCTCATGCGCAGGGCCGCAGCTTTCTCGATGTCGCAAAACGCACCGACGCGACGTGGCTCGACGAGACCGTTTCGGAATACTGCACCGACGAGGTGCCGGTCTGGACCGGCGGCATGGCCGTGCGCCAGCGCATGCTGCGCCGGGATCGCTGGAAGCTCATCTACTATCACGGCTATCGCCCGCAGCTGTTCGACCTGGCGACCGACCCCGACGAGCTGCGCGATCTCGCCAGCTCGCCGGCGCATGCGCCGGTGCTGGCGAGCCTCCTTGAGCGCCTTCTGTCGGACTGGTCGCCCGAGGCGATCGACACCCGCATGCGCGGCCGCCGGGCCGACAAGGATCTCATCGGGGCGTGGGCGCGCCGCACGAATCCGACCAATGCCTATTTCTGGCCGACCCGGCCCGAGCAGAACCGCCTCGAACAAGCCTGAAACAACGCTCAAGCGAGTCAACCGCCACCAGGAGGGAACCAGGATGCTCAAGAAACTCATCGCTGCATTCGCGCTGCTCGGCGCGACCGCGGCAACGGCGCAGCCGCTCGAGATCAAGGTCGGTGCCGCCTATGCAACGGATCACGCCGCTGCGTTCATCGGCGTGGAGCGCGGCATTTTCGCCAAGCATGGGCTCGACGCGAAAATCGTCATGTATCAGACCGGAGTCGAGATGATCAACGGCCTGATCGCCAACGCTCAGGACGTCAACATCATGGGCTCGATCCCGTTCCTCGCCGGCGTGTCGCGCGGCCAGCCCATCGTGCTGATCGGTCACCTGCACGGCGACGCGCTGTCGATGAGCTACTCGCAGAACAACGCCATCATCACCACACCGCAGGGCGGCGTCCGCAAGGACGATCTGCAGACTCTCCGGGGCAAGAAGATCGGCCTTGCCCGCGGAACCGGCGCCGAAGGATATCTGCTCGGGATCTTGGCACAGGCCGGCCTCAAGGACAGCGATATGACGCTGGTCAACATCCGGCCTGCCGATACACCGACCGCGCTCCGCCAGGGCGACGTACATGCGGTTGCGGCCTGGGAACCCTGGGCGACGGTCACCGCCCTTCGCACGCCCGGCGCCGTCGAGGTGATCCGCGGCAACTGCGACAGCTGCTACGATCCGGGCTCGATCCTGACGACGCGGGCGACCATCGCCCAGAAGCCCGAGCAGCTCCGCCGCTTCATGGCCGCCTTCGCCGAAGCGCATCAGTGGCTCCGCCTCAACTACGACGCCGCGGCCGAGATCAACATGCGCTGGATCACCGGCATCGACATGGACGTCATGAAGGTCGCCATCCGCAACTCGCTCTACGATTTGCGCGTTACCAAGAACACGCTGGACGGCTACGACACCAAGACGATCCCCGCCCTCGTCGCCGACAAGCGGATGGCCCGTTCGCTGCCCGCGGCAAGCGTGGTGGATGCCCAGTTCTACAAGCATGTCGAGGCGACGGCGCCGCAGTTCTTCTCCGACCTGAAGCCGGTCCCCGCCGACCGCCGCCTCTGAGTCAGAGCGGAGCGATGCGAAGCATCCGAATCGCCGCTCGCGATCTTCGGCTCGAGTACCGCGACGAGACGCGTGGCGAGCGTCACGTCGCGGTCGACGGGCTGTCGCTCGACGTTCTTGCCGACGAGTTCTTCTGTGTCGTCGGGCCGAGCGGCTGCGGGAAATCCACGCTGATATCGGCGATCGCCGGCTTTCTGAAGCCGCGCGCCGGCAGCCTGACCCTCGATGGAAAGCCGATCGGCGGACCGGGCGCCGACCGCGGCGTCGTCTTTCAGGAATATGCGCTGCTTCCCTGGATGACGGTGCTCGACAATGTCGCCCTCGGCCCCAAGCTCAAGGGCGTGGCGAAGGATGAGCGGCACGAGCGGGCGCGACGCTACCTCGCCATGGCCAACCTGTCCGATGCGGCGCAGAAATACCCGCATGAGCTCTCCGGCGGCATGAAGCAGCGCACCGCGGTCGCCCGCACGCTGGCGAACGAGCCTGAAGTGATGCTGATGGACGAGCCTTTTGCGGCGATCGATGCGCAGACCCGCATGACCCTCCAGGAGGAGCTGCTGCGCATCTGGGCGGCCGCCCGGATCACGGTCCTCTTCGTGACGCACAGCGTCGAGGAAGCCTGCTTCCTCGGCGACCGTGTCGCCGTGCTGACGCCGGGCCCAGGTCGGGTGAAGGAGATCGTTGACGTTCCGATCGCTCGCGAGCGGCGGAGCTGGGCGGTGCTCGGGACCGATCCCGAATTCATCCGGGTCAAGGATCACGTCCTGGCCTCGGTCCGTGACGTGGGCCGCAAGGCGGCATGACTCAGCGCCGGCATCCGCTGCTCCAGACCGCTGCCGCGACGCTCGCCGTTATCGTGACAATAGGGGCATGGACGGCCTGGGGCCGGATGCACGCCGCGGGGCTTCTCAGTGCGGCAGGAGTGGGTGCTGCCAAGGGCCACTACGTCCTGACTCTGACCTTTGCGCCGGAAGGCTTTCATGTGACGCGGCTTCAGGCGATCGGGCGGCTGATCGAGGTGCACGGCGCCGACGTGTTCCTGATGGATGTCGATCCGGTCGCGCTGCGCGATGCGGCGACCGCCTACTGGATAAAGGAGGTGCGCCCGTGGCCGGGTCGCTAGCGGCGCCCGCCGTCCCGCTGCGGCGAAGACTCGAGCGGCCGGCCAAAGGCGCGCTCGGTATCCTGCTTTTCCTGTTGGCCTGGCAGGTCTCGGTCCCGCTCGTCGGCCTGGAGCCCTATTTCTACCCGGCTCCCTCCGATGTCGCCGCCGCCTTCGCCGATCTCGTCCGCAAAGGCATCCTGCCGGTTTACGTCATCGACAGCCTGGAGCGCTATGCCGTCGGCGTGGCGATCGGGACGTTCGCCGGGATCGTGCTCGGCGTCCTGATCGGCCTCAGCGCGACCGCCTCGCGGCTTCTGTCGCCGACGATCAACTTCCTCTTCGCCATCGTCGAGGTGGCCTGGATTCCCATCTTCGTCATCTGGTGGGGCTACGGCTACAAGACCATCCTGATCGCGCTGACCTATGTCGTGTTCTTCCCGGTCCTCTACAACACGCTGGTGGGCGTGCGGACCGTTCCGCAGCCGCTGATCAACGCCGTCCGTGTGCTCGGCGGCAGCCGCCGCCAGGTTCTGGCGAACGTTGTGCTGCCGGCAGCACTGCCGAGCATCATCACCGGCCTGCGCGTCGGGGCCGGCTTCGCCTTTCGCGGCCTCATCTTCGCAGAGATCGTCGCGGCGAAGACCGGGCTCGGCTATCTGATCTTCGAAGGGGCCCAGACCCAGCAGACCGCGCGCACCATCGTCGGCATGATCTCGGTCGGCCTGCTCTGGCTGCTGATCGACCGCTTCTATCTGAAGCCGGTGGAGCGGGCGACGGTCGAGCGCTGGGGCCTGGTAATCGAGGCGGATCAGCGCACATGAAGCCCCGCGCGTTCATCGGCCTGATTCCCTTCGCCCTGGCGCTCGCGGCATGGGCAATCCTGCCCCTGGTCGTCGACTACCCGTCCTACATGCTCCCACCGCTGCCCGAGGTCTGGGTGCATCTCGGGGAGATCGTCGGCGACGGGTCCCTTGCCGGCCACATCGTCCGCTCGCTGGGCCGGCTGGCGCTCGGTTTCATGCTCGGTGTGGGCCTTGCCGTCCCGCTCGGTATCGCCATCGCCCTGAACCGGCACGTTGCCGACACGCTGAAGCCGCTCCTGACGTTCCTTCAGTCGATTGCCGGGATTGCCTGGGTGCCGCTTGCCATCATCTGGTTCGGCATCGGTATCGGCTCGGTCGTGTTCGTCATCGCCAACACGATCTTCTTCGCGACGCTCTACAACACGATCGTCGGCGTGCAGGCGATACCGCAGGCCCTGCACCGTGCCGTGCGCTCGCTCGGCGGCCGCGGCGCTGGCCTGGCCACCGTCCTGATCCTGCCGGGCGCGCTTGTGCAGCTGATCGTCGGGTTTCGCACGGCAATGGCCTATGGCTGGCGCGCTCTCGTCGCGGGCGAGATGATCGCCGGCACCAACGGCCTCGGCTACATGACGATCGAGGCGGTGCAGTGGTACCGGACCGAAACCGTTCTCCTCGGAATGATCGCCATCGGGCTGATCTGGCTGGCGATGGACCGTCTCGTCTTCGTGCCGGTCGAACGCGCCACCGTCCAGCGCTGGGGCATTGTTCAGCGATGAATCCGCCGGTGGCTCGCCTCGGACTGGGTGGTGCTGCGCTCGGCGTCCTGTTCGAGCCGGTCGGCGAGGCCCAGGCGCTGGCCACTGTCGATGCCGCCTGGGAAGCCGGGATCCGCATCTTCGATACCTCGCCGCTCTACGGCGGCGGCTTGTCCGAGGAACGCTTCGGCCGCGCCCTGTCGCGGCGGCCGCGGGAGGCTTATTTCCTGTCGACCAAGACAGGGGTCAGCAGGCCCTACGGCCAGGCAGCGGCGCCGCCCGGCGGAGCGCGCCGCGCGGCGGACGTCTGGGACTATTCCGCGGACGCGACGCGACGCTCGGTCGCCGCCAGCCTCACCCGGCTGGCCGCGAACCGCGTCGACCTCGTGCATCTCCACGACGTCGAGCGGCGGACCGACGCCGCGATGACGGCCTATCCCGAGCTTGAACGGCTGCGCGCGGCCGGCACGATCGGCGGCATCGGCATCGGCGCCAATACGGTCGATGCTCCCCTCGAACTGATGGCCAGGGCGAGGTTCGACGCCGTCCTTGTCGCCGGCCGCTACTCCCTGCTCGACCAGTCGATGCTCCGGCTGGCAAAGACCGCCGAGCAGGCCGGAACGCGGCTGATCGTCGGCGGCGTATTCAACTCCGGCATCCTGGCGACCGGAGCCCGGCCCGGCGCCACTTTTCACTACGATCCCGCACCGCCCGAGGTGCTCGAACGCGTCCGGGCGATCGAGGCGCTCTGCGCCCGTTACCAGGTGCCGCTCCGCGCGGCGGCTCTCCAGTTCCCGCTGGCGCATCCGCTCGTGCATGCGCTGCTTCTGGGTGCCCGCCACCCGGCGGAGCTCCGGGACTGCCTGTCGATGCTTGCCGTACCGATCCCGTCGGCGTTCTGGCGCGACCTGCAGCGCGACGGCCATGTCGATCGCGGGTGTCCGCTTCCGTGATCGACGCGCATATCCATTTCTGGGACATGGCGCGCGATGACGACATCCTCATCGTCCGGCGCGAACCCTCGCTGCGGCGCCAGGCGATGCCGCCCGAGCTTCTGCCGCTGATGGCGCAGGCCGGCGTGCGTGGAGCCGTCGCCGTCCAATCGGCCCCCAATCCCGGCGAGAGCGGCCATCTGATCGGCGTGAGCGCGCGTCTTGCCGAGGTGCGCGGCGTCGTGGGCTGGGTCGATCTTACGGCGCCCGACGTCCGCGATCGGGCCCGCACGCTGGCGGCCCGCCCCAAGGTCGTCGGCGTGCGCGCGATGCTGAACCGGGTCGAGCCGGTTGGCTGGCTGGCCGAGGATCGGGTCCGGCCCGGCCTCGAGGCGCTTGCCGAGGCAGGACTCTCGCTCGACGTGATCGCGCGAGCGGAGCATGTCCCGGCGGTCGCCGCTGTCGCCGAGGCGCTGCCCGGGCTGGCAATCGTGGTCGATCACGGCGCGACGGCGCCGCTGCGCCGGGACGACCGCCAGGACTGGCTGACGGCGATTGCCCGGATCGGTGCGATCGGCTCGATCGCGACGAAATTCTCGGGCCTGGCCGAAGAGGCGCCGGAGAACTGGACCCCCGAAACGCTTGAGCCGGCCTTCCGGCACCTTCTGACCTGCTTCGGTCCCCGGCGAATCATGTGGGCGAGCAACTGGCCCGTCATCGATCTGCGGGGCGGCTATGCGCGCTGGCTGGCGGCAAGCCGGACGCTGCTCGACCGTGCCGGTCTTTCCGCCTCCGAACGCGAGGCGATCGAAGACGCCAACGCCCGCCGGATTTACCGGCTTGGAGAACAGTGACGGCGTCGCGCGGCATGCCGCCGCTTCGGGCCGCGCCTAGGGCCGCACGTAGCTCCAGCCCTGCTCCTGCAACTCGATCAGACGAACCACGCCGGCTTCGACGATGCCGACGTCGTCGATCAGCTTGACCGGCTTGCCCTCTGCCTTCTCCATCCCGGTGATCGTGTTGCCGCAGGCGGTGTAGACGAAGTTGTCGTAGGCGAGAAGGATCTGGTCGAGCCGAAGGCGGACCGGCGAGGTATCCTTGCGAAACATATGCAGGCCGGGCCCGTAGGCGACAACCTCGATGCGGATCGCCTCGCCTTTCCTTTTGTAGAAGTCGTAGACGTTGGTCAGGTTGTTGAGCACGAGGTTCATGCGCGCCGCGTCGTTGTCGTTGACGTGCAGGATCAGCTTGTGTTCCTTCGCCGGCGCTTGCGCGGACACCGGTGCCGCGGCGGTCCCCAGGACAAGCATGCCGATCGCCAAGACAGCGTAGATGCCGGCGCGAACGTCCATCGATCCCTCCCGGACCCGTCAGAACCCGGCCATCGGCCGAACGGTTCAACCCACCTTGAGATAGGCGTAGCCGCGTCCTTGCAGGGCGGCCACCGTCGCCACTCCCGAGGGAACCAGGCGGATATAGGGAGCGTCCTTGGCGAGCGACAGGTCGAGCTGGCTGCGCTGGAAGGTGATCTTGCACAGCAGCACCTCGACGCCGTGCTGGGCGAGAGCCCCAAGCCGCTTTTCGAAATCAGGATCGATGGCTGGCGAGGCCCAGGGAGTCTTTTCGAGCGTTTTCAGATGGAACTTGATGCCGGCCGCATGGGCGACGATGACGATCTTCAGGGCAAACGGATCGAAGTCGTAAACGGAAAGATGATTGTTGATGTTCCGCAGCATCGCGTCGTAGCGGGTATTGTCACCGAAATCGCAGTGATACAGGCAGGCGACGTCGGTCTCCTTCTTCAGGTCGGAAAGCTCGACCTCTCGCGATGCCGCCTGGGCCGTCGTGGCTGCTGCAGCGCTCGCCGTCATCGCGCCCAGCAGATGTCTGCGGCTGAATCCTCGCATGTTTCCCCCTCCCTTGCCGCCGGTCCGGTGCCGGCGTCCATATTTAATGGCTTGCGCAGATACTAATATGAAAGGTGCACTCAGGCGAGTCGCTTGCAGTTCAGAAGGTGAGTTCGTCGACGATCGCGTCTATGCCGGCTTGCGCGCATCTCGCATCGGCGGGTCCTCCGGGCGCGCCGGACACGCCAATGCCGCCGACGATCGAGCCTCCAGCCTCGACCATCAGGCCGCCGCCGACGGCCACGATCCGCGGGAACTGGCGCAGGCCGGACATCTCGCCGCTTTCGGAGAGCCGCGCGAGCTCGAGAGTGTCCTGCCGTAGCGTGACCGCAGTCCAGGCCTTGTCGGTCGCTATGGTCACCGTATGCGGGCCGGCGAAGCGGTCGCGGATGAGCGTTTGCAGAATGCCGGAGCGGTCGACGATAGCGACCGCTACCTGGTAGCCCGACGCCCGGCACGCCTTGAGTGCCGCGTCCGCCGCCTTCTGCGCGGTTTCAGGAGTCATGTGCCTGACGGTGAATACTCCGTCCTGCGCGGCGGCGCTGACGGCTCCCATCGCCAGGGCGGCGAGCGCGCCAAGCATCGTTGGTCTGAACATTGGGATACTCCTGCTCAAGAGGGGATTTCGAAAACCTGTACGTGCTCCCGTTGATTCGTGGGTCGCAGCGAGCCGGAAAAGCAATGTGCCGTGTCGCGGGCTGATGTTAGTGTCGGCCCCGACATGCCGGAATCAGGAAACACCGCGGACATGAAGCTGCTCAACCGAAAGGCCTCGGAAGCAGCCGTGCTGCTCGGCTCGATGGCCAACCCGAAGCGGTTGCTTGTTCTGTGCAACCTGCTTGACGGCGAACGACCGGTCGGCGTGCTGGCGCGCATCGTCGGTTTGAGTCCCGCGGCACTGTCGCAGCATCTTGCCAAGATGCGCGCCCTGCAGCTCGTCTCGACCCGCCGGGTGGCGCAGACCATCTATTACAGCCTCGCAAGCGTGGAAGTTCGGCAACTGCTTCAAACCCTTTACAGTATTTACTGTGCGCCGCCTGCACGCCGCCGGCGGCCCGGCCGGAAATCCGTTCGCTAAACGGCCCGGCGGCAGCGCAAGGCGCGGCCTGCATTGTAGCCTCTTCCTTATTTCATTGATTGCTAAATTAGGCTTTCCTATTATTCGTTTTAGGAAGGAAACGAATGAACGAACGGGAACTCCCGGTTGAAGCCGCAGGCTTGCCGCCGGGGCGCCTCCGCAAGGCGCCCGAGGGCTTTCTTTCCGCTGGCCAGATCGCAGAGGTGGCCAGGGGCAGGCGCGATCTGCTCAAGGCGTCTTTCGCGGCAGCGTTGGCCGGACTTGCCGGCGGAATCGGCGGCGCTTCGGCGCAGGCCGGCAAAGGCGAGCCTGAGATCCTCGAGTTGCCGCCCTGGAGCACGACCCTGGGCATGCCGGTGGCCTCGACGCCCTACGGCCTGCCGTCCAAGTACGAGCGCAATCTCGTGCGCCGCCAAAGCCCCGGTCTGACCCAGGTGGCGGCGGCCAGCGTCTCTTTTGCGCCGCTCCAGGGCAGTTTCGGCATCGTTACCCCGTCCGGCCTGCACTTCGAGCGGCACCATCAGGGCTGGTACGAGATCGACCCCAAGCAGCACCGCTTCATGGTCACCGGCTCGCGGCCGGGGATGATCAAGTCGCCCATGGTTTTCACCATGGACGATCTGATGCGGCTGCCGTCCGAATCGCGCCTTTACTTCATCGAGTGCGGCGCCAATACCGGAATGGAGTGGGGCAATGTCGCGGTGCCCACCGTCCAGTACACGCACGGCATGCTGTCTTGCAGCGAGTTCACCGGCGTGCCGCTGCGCCTGCTGCTCGAGATGTGCGGCGCCGACCTCAAGCGTGGCCGCTTCGTGCTCGCCGAGGGTGCTGACGGCTCGTCGATGACCCGCACGATACCCATGGATCTGGTGATGTCCGGCGAGGTGCTGGTCGCCTACGGCCAGAACGGCGAGATGCTGCGCCCGGAGAACGGTTATCCGCTGCGCCTGGTGGTTCCCGGCGTGCAGGGCGTCTCGTGGGTCAAATGGCTGCGCCGTATCGAGCTCGGCGACATGCCTTACGGGACCAAGGACGAGTCGATCCACTATGTCGATCTGCTGCCCGACGGCCGGCACCGGCAGTACACCTCGATCCAGGAATGCAAATCCGTCATCACGGCGCCGTCCGGCGGGCAGACGCTGATCGGCAAGGGCGCCTACACGGTCAGCGGGCTCGCCTGGTCGGGCCGCGGCCGGATCCGCCATGTCGACGTCTCGTTCGACGGTGGGCGGAACTGGCAGGAAGCGCGGCTGCAGACGCCGGTGCTGTCCAAATGCCTGACGCGCTTCACCGTGCCCTGGCAGTGGCGCGGCGAACGCGCCGTCCTGCAGTCGCGCGCCACCGACGAGACCGGCTTCGTCCAGCCGACCTATCGCCAGCTCCGCGAGGTGCGCGGCTCGCGGTCGATCTATCACAACAACGCCATCCAGTCGTGGCTGGTCGAGGACAGCGGCGAGGTCAGCAATGTCCAGACGGCCTGACGATCTGCGGCGCCTCGTCAGGATCGCCGCCGTGGCCGTGCTCGGCTCGGCGCTGGCGGTCGCGGCCTACGCCAGCGACAAATTCCCCGGGATCGGCCGCCCGGCGACGCCGGCGGAGATCGCGGCCTGGGATATCGACGTGCGTCCCGATTTCAGCGGGCTGCCGAGAGGCTCGGGAAGCGTCGAACGCGGCCTGGAGATCTGGGAAGGCAGGTGCGCCTCCTGCCATGGCACCTTCGGCGAGAGCAATCAGGTCTTCACTCCGCTGATCGGCGGCACGACGAAGGACGACATCGCCTCGGGCACGGTCGCCAACCTGAAGCGGCAGGACTATCCGCAGCGCACCATGATGATGAAGGTGCCGTATGTCGCGACGCTGTTCGACTATGTGCGGCGCGCCATGCCCTGGAACGAGCCGAAGACCCTCGAGGTCGACGAGGTCTACGCGGTCCTCGCCTATATGCTGAATCTCGCCGAGATCGTGCCGGACGGTTTCGTCCTCGACGAGCGGACGATCCGCGACGTCCAGGGCAAGATGCCCAATCGCCACGGCATGACGACGGATCATGCGATGTGGTTCGGCTCGGGCTTCGGCAAGCAGCGGCCGAAGCCGGATACCGCGAATGTCCGGTGCATGCAGAACTGCGCCGACGAGGTGACGATCGCCTCCCGGCTGCCCGACTATGCCTGGCCGGCGCACGGCAACCTCGCTTCCCAGAGCCGGCGCATCGGACCGGTGCGCGGGCGCGTCACCGGCGACGACGATCCCGACGCCGTCGACGATCCGTCGCCGCCGGCGCTGAAGCTTGCCCAGGCGGCGGGCTGCATGGGCTGCCACGGCATCAGCAACAAGATCGTCGGCCCGAGCTATGCCGACGTTGCCGCCCGCTACCGCGGCAAGGACGATGTCGCTGGAACCCTCGTCACCCGGGTGCTAAAGGGTGCCGAGGGCGTCTGGGGGCCGGTCGCCATGCCTCCGCAGGAGGATCTGAGCGAGGAAAACGCCCAGACGATCGTCGAGTGGATACTCGCAGGCGCACGTCAGCGTTAACTAGAATCGGAAATGGGACGGGGTAACAAGGGAGTGGATCGATGACAGACAAGACAGTCGGACGCCGGTGGGTGGTCAAGCGGGGCGCCGTTCTGGCGGCTCTCGCCGCCGCCGGAATGGTCGTACCGAAGGAGCTATTCGCCTCCTGGAACAAGGCCGCTTTCGAAGGCAAGACCGCCGATGAGGTGGTCAAGGCGCTCGGCGGCTCGTCGGCGGCCGCCAGCGGCGAGGTGCAGATCATCGCTTCGGACATCGCCGAGAACGGCGCCGTGGTGCCGATCCAGGCCGTGAGCCGTTTGGCCAACACTCAGCAGATCGCCATCCTGGTCCTCGCCAACCCGAACGTGCTGGCGGCGGTCTTCGATGTCGGCCCGGACATCGTTCCGGATTTCACGACGCGCATCAAGATGAGCCAGACCTCGAATGTCATCGTCCTGGTGAAGGCGGACGGCAAGTTCGTCTCGGCGACGAAGGAGATCAAGGTCACGCTCGGCGGCTGCGGCGGCTGAGGCGTCGGACCGGAACCGGAAAAGCAGGAGATTGAGATGGGAAGCCCGATGCGTATCCGCGCCGCCAGCAAGGACGGCGTGACCGAAGTGCGGATCCTGATGAACCACGAGATGGAGACAGGCCAGCGCCGCGACGGCGCCGGCAACGTCGTGCCGGCCTGGTTCATCCAGGAGGTCAAGGCGAGCCTCAACGGCAAGAACGTGATGCAGGCCCAGTGGGGGCCGTCCATCGCCAAGAACCCCTACCTGGCCTTCAAGGTGAAGGGCGGCAAGGCGGGGGACAAGGTCAGCGTCACCTGGGTCGACAACAAGGGCGACAGCCGGACCGACGAAGCGAATGTGACCTGACGGGCACGAATCGGAACCGTACAGACAACGGCGGTTTCTGCCGTCGTGGAGGGAGGATCATGAACGCCAGGCTTGCGGCGGCGCTTGTCGCCGCTCTTGCCGCGGTCGCCGTTTTCGGCGGGGCGCGGGCCCAGGACAAGGACGACACGGCCAAGGGGATCGAGGCTTATCGCGAGGCTCTCAAGGACGGCAATCCGGCGGAGCTGTTCGAGATGGCCGGCGAGGAGCTGTGGAACAAGCCGGCGGGCCCCAAGAACGCCTCGCTACAGGGTTGCGATCTCGGCCTCGGGCCGGGCAAGGTCGAAGGCGCCTTTGCCCAGCTGCCGCGCTACTTCGCCGACACCGACAAGGTACAGGATGTCGAATCGCGCCTGCTGACCTGCATGTCGGCGCTACAGGGGATCGACACGCAGGAATACGTCGACGCCCGCTTCGGGACCCCGAAGAAGAACGATCTCATCGCCCTGGCCACCTACATTTCCGGGGCATCGAAGGATAAGCCTGTGGCGGTGACCCTAGCGCATCCCAAGGCGCGCCAGATGTACGAGCTCGGCAAGCGGATGTTCTTCTTCCAGGCGGGACCGCACGACTTCTCCTGCGCCACCTGCCACGGAGAGGAAGGCCGCCGCATCCGCATGCAGGATCTGCCCAACATCATGACCAAGGAAGGTGCTGCCGCCGGCTGGACGAGCTGGCCGGCCTACCGGGTGAGCTCGGGCCAGATGTGGTCGATGCAGTGGCGGCTCAACGACTGTTTCCGCCAGCAGCGCTTTCCGGAACCGATCTACGCTTCCGACATGACGGTGGCGCTCTCGATGTACATGGCCGCGAACGCCAACGGTTCGACGGTCGCCACACCCGGCATCAAGCGCTAGGAGCCCCCGATGAACCGTCGAACCTTCTGCGCCGTGACCGCGGTGCTGTCGCTCACCGTCGCCTCCGCTGCCGGCGCCCAGCAGGCCTCCTGGGGCCCGGGCGCCGACGACACGGCGTTTGCCACGATGCTGCAGGCCAGCTTTCGCAATGCCGGCCGGGTGACCGTCGAGCGGCTCAAGCAGGACGAGACCCAAGCCTTCTGCTCGGATCCGCAGCTGGCCACGTCGAAGGCTGCGGCCAAGCAGGCGGAAGCGATCGAAGCCGCCAATCTGGCCTCGGTCAAATGGCCCAGCGACGGCAAGTGGCTGGGCGACTGGAAGTCGGGCGAGCGTATCGCGCAGAGCGGCCGCGGCCTGACCTGGACCGACTCACCGACGCAGGCGAGCGGCGGCAACTGCTACAACTGCCACCAGATCGACGCCAAGGAGATCTCCCACGGCACGATCGGGCCGAGCCTCCACCAGTACCGGAAGCTCAAGGGCGGCACCGAGCAGGTGATGCGCGAAACCTGGGCCAAGATCTACAATTCCAAGTCCAGCAACGCCTGCTCCAACATGCCGCGCGCCGGGCATATGGGCATCCTGAAGGAGACGGAGCTGCAGGACATCATGGCGCTGCTGCTCGATCCCGAATCGCCGGTCAACAAGTGAGCGGGCCGCGGAGCCGGGAATGAATCGCCGCGAATTCCTCGGTGTGCTGGCGGCGGCAGCCGCCGCCGGCATGGATCTGTCGGCCCGCAGGGCAGGAGCGCAGACCGCCGACGCGCTTTACGACGTGCCGGCCTTCGGCAATGTCTCGCTGCTGCATTTCACCGACAGTCATGCCCAGCTCCTGCCCATTCATTTCCGGGAGCCGAGCGTCAATCTCGGAATCGGCACGATGGCCGGCCGGCCGCCGCATCTGGTGGGCGAGGCGCTGTTGCGGCACTTCGCCCTGCCGGCGGGCTCGCGCGAAGCCTTCGCCTTCTCCTATCTCGATTTCGAGCGCCTCTCCCGGCAGTACGGCCGGGTCGGCGGCTTTGCGCATCTGGCGACCCTGGTGAAGCGCCTCAAGACGGCCCGGCCGGGCGCCCTGCTGCTCGACGGCGGCGACACCTGGCAGGGCTCGGGCACCTCGCTGTGGACCAAGGGCCAGGACATGGTCGACGCGGCCAAGCTGCTCGGCGTCGATATCATGACCCTGCACTGGGAATGCACCTACGGCATCGAACGCATTGCCGAGATCGCCGACAACGATTTCAAGGGCCGGGTGCAGATCGTCGCCCAGAACATCAAGACGGCGGATTTCGGCGATCCGGTCTTCGAGGCCTTCACCATCCGCCAGATCGGCGGCGTGCCGGTAGCCATCGTCGGCCAGGCCTTCCCGTACACGCCGATCGCGAACCCGCGCTACATGGTGGCCGACTGGACCTTCGGCATCCAGGAAGAGAACATGCAGGCGACGGTCGACGCGGCGCGCGCCGCCGGTGCGCGCGTCGTCGTGCTGCTCTCGCATAACGGCATGGACGTCGATCTCAAACTGGCGTCGCGCGTGCGCGGCATCGATGCCATTCTCGGCGGCCATACGCATGACGGCGTGCCGAAGCCGTTGATCGTCGACAATCCCGGCGGCAAGACGCTGGTGACGAATGCCGGCTCGAACGGCAAATTCCTCGGCGTGCTGGACATCGACGTGCAGGGCGGCACGGTGCGCGATTTCCGCTATCGGCTCCTGCCGGTGTTCGCCGACCTGCTGCCGCCGGACGCGGCCATGCAGGAGCTCATCGCGCGGGTGCGCGCACCCTACCTCCGGAAGCTCGAGGAGAAGCTCGCCGTCAGCGAGGGCCTGCTCTACCGCCGCGGCAATTTCAACGGCAGCTTCGACCAGCTCATCCTCGACGCGCTGATGCAGGAGAAGGATGCGGAGATCGCCTTCTCGCCGGGCTTCCGCTGGGGCACGTCAGTGCTGCCGGGCGAGGCCATCACCATGGAGAACCTGCTCGACCAGACGGCCATCACCTATCCCTACACGACCCTGACCTCGATGTCGGGCGAGCAGATCAAGCTGGTGCTGGAGGATGTCTGCGACAACCTGTTCAACCCCGACCCCTATCTCCAGCAGGGCGGCGACATGGTGCGCGTCGGCGGGCTCGCCTATCGCTGCGATCCCACGGCCTCCGCCGGCAAGCGGATCTCCGCCATGACCCTGAAGGGGCAGCCGATCGAGGCCGCGAAGACCTACAAGGTCGCCGGCTGGGCGCCAGTCGCCGAGGAGGCGAAGACGGCGGGCGGCGAGCCCATCTGGGATCTGATGGCGCGCTACCTGCGCGCCCGCAGGACCGTGCCGGCGCCGCGGCTCAACCTGCCGGGGCTGATCGGCACCGACGGCAATCCGGGGATCGCGCTTTAGGACGGCGCGGGCCGGACAAGGACCCCGCTCGCCGCATCGTGCGCGGCGCTCTATAAAATCCGAATCGCGCCCTTACTTGAGGGCCGCTACACGGGCAGTTCGCGAACCTGTTTTGCCTTTGAAGCCGCGGCGCTGAGGAGGAAGGACAGATCGCTGCCGGTCGAGACATATCGCGCGCCGAGCTCGACAAACTCTTTG
>VGEI01000013.1 GCA_016869415.1 Alphaproteobacteria bacterium | reverse complement strand
AGCGGCTCAACAGGAAAGTCCCGTCTGTTCCGCTGGCCTTGCCCGCTGCAGCACCAGCACCAGCACAGCGTCGCTAAGAGATATCATGGCGGACCCTCGCTTCTTCGAGCGTGCGGGCCCGTTGACTCTCGCCGATTTGGCCAGAATTGCCGAGGCGGAGATCGGAGTTGGCGGCGCGCCGGGGATGCTGTACCGCGATGTTGCGTCGCTGGCTGCGGCTGGGCCGGAGGAAGTAACGTTTCTGGACAACCGGTTGTACGCGCCCGACCTCGCGGGCAGCCGGGCGGGCGCCTGCATTCTGCATCCGGACCTGGCATCGAGGGCGCCGACTGGCATGGCGGTGCTTCTCACTGCGACGCCCTACAGGGCCTATGCGGCGGTTGCGCAGGCTTTTCATCCGCTGCCCAAGCGTGCGTCTGGCATTCATGCCGCGGCCTCGATCGATCCCTCAGCCATGATCGGCTCCGGCGTGCTGGTGGAGGCCGGAGCGGTGATCGGCGAGCGGGCGGAGATCGGCGAAGGTTCGACCATCCACGCTAACGCAGTCGTCGGGGCCGGCGTGGTACTGGGCGCCGGCTGCGTGATCGGTGCAGGCGCCACGCTCAGCCACTGCATCCTGGAGGCGCAAGTCACGATCTATCCTGGAGCGCGGATCGGTCAGGACGGATTCGGCTTCGCGACGGATGCCGGCCGGCACGTCAAGGTGCCGCAGCTGGGGCGTGTTCTGATCGGGGAGGGCACGGAGGTTGGGGCCAATACCTGCATCGACCGCGGCAGTGCTGGTGACACCGTCATAGGACCCGGGTGCATGATTGATAATTTGGTGCAGATCGGGCACAACGTCCGCTTGGGACGCGGCTGCGTCATCGTTGCGCAGGCGGGCATATCTGGCTCGACGAGACTTGACGACTACGTGGTCGTCGGCGGGCAGGTCGGATTTGCGGGCCACCTTCATGTTGGAGCGGGTGCGAAGATCGCGGCACAGAGCGGTGTGCATCGGGACATCGTGGCGGGGCAGACAGTCGGCGGCTATCCGGCGATTCCGATCGTCGAGTGGCGTCGCCAGGTCGCGATGCTGAAGCAGATGGCCAGGAAGAAGGGCGGCTAGGGCATGGAGACGAAAACTGCCGAAGCCCTTGCGGGGGCTTCTCCGGTGATCATCGATATCGAGCGGATCATGAAGCTGATTCCGCATCGCTATCCGTTCCTCGTCATCGACCGTGTGATCGATGTGGTTCCCAATACCAGCGCCACCGGAATCAAGAACGTTTCTATCAACGAGCCGCATTTCCAAGGGCATTTCCCGCAGCGGCCGGTTATGCCGGGCGTGCTGATCATAGAAGCCATGGCCCAGACCGCCGGCGTGCTCGTCGTTCATTCGCTGGGCGCCAATGCGGAGGGAAAGCTCGTCTATTTCATGACCATCGATAGCGCGCGCTTCCGGCGGCCGGTGGTGCCCGGCGATCAGCTCCATATCCACGTGGTCAAGGAGCGCAACCGCGGCAACGTCTGGAAGTTTAACGGCGAAGCGAAGGTCGGCGGCGTGCTGGTGGCCGAAGCGACCTATTCCGCGATGATCCTCGACAGTTGATGGCCGAGATTCATCCGACCGCGATTGTCGACAGCGGGGCGCGCCTGGGTGAGCGCGTCCGGATCGGGCCGTATTGTGTGGTGGGGCCGCATGTCGAACTGGGGCCGGGTGTCGAACTCGTGTCCCACGTGGTGGTAGCCGGTCACACGAACATAGGCGCGGAATCCCGCGTCTACCCCTTTGCCTCGCTTGGTCATCCGCCGCAGGATCTCAAGTACAAGGGTGAGCCGTCGCGTCTTCTGATCGGTCAGCATTGCGTCATCCGCGAACACGCCACGATGAACCCCGGCACAGCGGGTGGCGGGATGATCACCCGTGTAGGCGACAATGGCCTGTTCATGAACGGTATCCATGTCGCCCATGACTGCCAGGTCGGCAGCAACGTGATCATGGCCAGCAATGCCACGATTGGCGGCCATGTGCAGGTCGGCGACTTCGCGTTTCTCGGTGGTCTCTCGGCGGTGCATCAGTTCGTGCGCATCGGTCCTCACGCCATGATCGGCGGCATGACCGGCGTTGAAGCCGATGTCATTCCGTTTGGTCTGGTCATGGGGGACCGCGCCCGCCTGTCCGGCCTCAATATGGTCGGCCTGAAGCGGCGCGGCTTCTCGCGCAAGGAGATTCACGAGCTGCGCACCGCCTATCGGCTGCTGTTCGCCCAGGAAGGCACGATGGCCGAGCGCCTGGAGGATGTGGCGTCGATCTACGCCGCGAGCAAGCCGGTGATGGCACTGGCCGAGTTCATCCGCAGCGACTCCGCGCGCTCGATCTGCCTCCCCAAGCAGGAACATGCTGCCTAAGCTTGGTGTGCTGGCCGGCGGCGGCCAGCTGCCGGTTCAAGTAGTGGCCGCGTGCCGGGCGCGGCAACGGCCGTTCTTTATTGTCGCCTTCGTGGGCTTCACCGACCCTGCGACGGTGGACGGCACCCCGCACGCTTGGCTGCCGGTCGAGAGGGTAGGGGCAATTCTCGCGCGCCTGCACGCCGAAGGCGTTTCCGAGGTCGTCCTGGCGGGCCCCGTGCGCCGACCGGGATCTGTGCTGACGCTGCGGCCCGATTGGCGCGGCGTAAAGCTGCTGCTGCGCATGCTGCGGCGCTGGCGCGGCGACGACCATGTCCTGACCCAGGTCGTGCGTGAGATCGAGAGCGATGGCTTTCGCGTCGTGGGTGCTGAGGATATCGCTCCCGAGCTTCTCATGCCGTCCGGGCCGCTGGGCTCCTTCACCCCGGATGAGCGGCATCGTGGAGCGATTGCAATGGGGGTTGCCGCCGCGCGCGAGCTCGGCCGGCTGGACCGCGGACAGGCTGTGCTCGTCGCCGACGGGCAGGTAGTGGCGCGGGAAGAGACCGGTGGCACGACACGCATGCTGGCCAATGCCGTGGCCGCCCAGAAGGCGCGTGGGGGCGTCCTGGTGAAGATAGCCAAGCCTGGGCAGGAGCGACGCGTCGATCTGCCGAGCGTCGGGACGGAGACCGTTCGCCAGTCGGCCAAAGCCGGCCTCGCCGGCATCGCCCTGGAGGCCGGCGGCTCTCTGGTGATCGACCGCGAGGGTGTCGTCCGGGCGGCCGATGAGGCGGGCCTCTTCGTCGTCGGTGTTGAGACTAGGCCATGAGCACCGTGCGCCACGGCGACCTCGTCTTCCTCATCGCCGGGGAGCCGTCGGGCGACGCGCTCGGCGCGAAGTTGATGGCGGCGCTGCAGCGCGCCACCGGCGGCCGTGTCCGCTTCGCCGGCGTCGGCGGCGAGCGGATGGCGGCAGCCGGGCTGACCAGCCTGTTCCCGCTGACCGACATTGCTGTGATGGGCCTCACCGAGGTGCTGCCGCGGCTTCCGACGATCCTGCGCCGCCTGCGCACTACGGCCGACGCGGTCTGGGATCTGGCACCGGCCGTCGTCGTGACGATTGACGCGCCGAGCTTCAGTCTGCGGGTCGCCGATCGGGTGCGCGCTTCCGGCATCCCGGTGGTGCACTATGTCGCGCCTCAGCTCTGGGCTTGGCGGCCAGGCCGGGCACGCAAGCTCGCCCGGCGGGTGGACCGCTTGCTGGCGCTCCTGCCTTTTGAGCCGGAATTCTTCGCCCGGCTCGGAGTCCAGTGCACTTATGTCGGCCATCCCGTTCTCGAAGAGGTGGTTCGCCCGCCGAATGCCGCCGAGGCGTACAGCCGCTTGCATCTCTCCGATGCGGATGAGCCGATCCTGGTCATGCCGGGAAGCCGGAGCGGCCTTGCGGGCCGGATGCTACCGGTGTTTCTTGAGGCGGTATCCCGGCTGGCACAGGAGCGCCCCAATCTACAGGCCCTGCTGCCGACCGTGCCCGGAACCGATGCGTTGGTGCGGGCAGCCACCGCCGGCTGGCGGGTGTGCCACCGGGTCCTGTCAACGCCGGCCGATCGACAAGCTGGGTTCGCGGTTGCGAAAGCAGCCCTGACCATCTCGGGCACGGCAACGTTGGAGCTTGCGGTGGCCGGTGTGCCAATGGTCGTGGGCTACCGGGTCAACCGGGCCACCGAGTTTCTGGCTCGGCGGATGATCGAGGTGCCGCATGTGGCGATGCCGAACCTGATCCTCGGCCGCATGGCCGTGCCGGAGAAGCTGCAGGACGAGTGTCGGCCCGATATCCTGGCCGGGGAGCTGAAGCAGCTTCTGGCTGATCCACGGCCGCAACGTGAGGCGCTGGGTGAAGTCTGTTCCCGGCTGGGTCTCGAGGAGATACGCACGACCGGGATACTTCCCAGCGATCGCGCCGCCCGCGTGGTGCTCGACGCCATTCGCACGCGACGGGCGCCGCCGCCTTAACTCGAGGGCGGCAAGGCGACGCGCGCCAGGCTTTCGTTCAGCGACGCCGTGATCTGCATGGCCGCATCGAGCGCGCGCCGGCCATCTTCTCCCGTGACCAGCGGCGGTCGTCCTGTCGCGACAGCCTCGAGGAAGGAGCCGATCTCGGCTTCCAGATCGTCACCCTCGCCGAAATTCTTCTCGACACGGTCGATCGGCGGCAGGCCGGGAAACCAGCTCTTGCCGGTGCCTTTGCGCATGACCGCGAACTTGCGATTGTGGAGATCGAGGGAGACATAGGCGTCGCGCTGGAAGATGCGCATCTTGCGCTCGGTCTTGAGGCTCACCCGGCTGGCCGTGATGTTGGCCACGCAGCCGCTGGCAAAGCGCAGTCGCGTGTTGGCAATGTCTTCCGTCTGCGAGACGACGGGCGCGCCCACCGCATCGAGCAGGACGATGGGCGAGCGGACCAGCGCCAGGACGAGGTCGATATCGTGGATCATCAGATCCAGCGTGACACCGACATCGGTGCCGCGCGGTTTATAGGGCGCGATACGGGTCGATTCGATGTAGAGCGGATCGTTGATCACGGTATCCGCGCCGAGACGTTGCAGCAGGAAGCGCTGCAGGTGGCCGACCTGCAGCACGCGCCTGACCTCGGCGGCCGCGCGGATCAGGTCGTCGGCCTGCTCGAGCGTCTCGGTGATCGGTTTCTCGACCAGAACATGGATCCCCGCCCGCAAGCAAGCGAGGGCCACGTCGAAATGCATCTGGGTCGGGACCACGATGCTGACCGCATCCACCTTGCCGAAGAGCTGTCGATAGTCGGTCAGCGCTTCGGTTCCGAGCTTGCGGGCGGCCTTCTGTGCGCGCTCGGCGTCGGCATCGACGACAGCAACTAGCCGCGATTGCGGCAGGCGGGCATACTTTTCAGCATGGAACGTGCCGAAATGCCCCAATCCGATGACCGCCGTACGAATCCGTCCATCCGTCATGCGGCGCGGACTTTAGCGGCAGAAGTGGGGCAGGGACAGGGGGAGGCTGGCGCCCCAGGGTGGGATACGGCATGGTAGCTGCATAGCCGCAGCAGAGGATGAGAGCCATGACGACGGAGACGATGAGTAAGCCCGGCACGCCCGCTTCGACCGGAACCTTCCGTATGCTGCATACGATGATCCGGGTGCTCGACCTTGACCGTTCGCTGGCGTTCTACACCGGGCCGCTTGGCATGAAGCTCCTGCGCAGGACGGACTATCCGGACGGTAAGTTCACCAACGCATTCGTCGGCTATGGCCCGGAGGAGTCGAGCACGGTAGTCGAACTGACTCACAACTGGGGCCGGCCCGATCCCTACGACATCGGCACCGGCTTCGGGCATCTGGCGCTTGGCGTTCCGGATGTCTATGCGACCTGCGAGACGCTGGGCAAGATGGGTGTGAAGATCACACGGCAGCCGGGCCCGATGAAGCACGGCAAGACGGTGATTGCCTTCATCGAGGACCCGGACGGCTACAAGATCGAGCTGATCCAACGGGCTTAGGCTCTCTGCGGTTTCAGACGGCGGGGCGCGGGGCGGTTCCGGGAAGCCCGTGAGACCCTGACCGCCGATCATCTCGTGTCAGGCTGAAGCCGACCCGCCGCACCTGAAATCCGGGTGACGAAGAGCCTTAGCCGAGTATCTCGCGCAGCAAGTAAGCTAAGAACGAGCCGATGACTACGAAGATCGCCGCGCGAACAATACGCTGCGCGGCGGAAGGAGCGTTGTCGTTGGCCGCCGGATCCAGAAAACGCCGATCGTTGGATGGTATGCGTGGCGGCCGGGGCGGGCGAGTGCCCGCCCCGCTTGCTTCGGAAATGCGGCGCTGCTCAGCCACGCTTGTCGAGCGGGACGTAAGCGCGCTTGGCGTAGCCGGTGTAGAGCTGACGCGGCCGGCCGATCTTCTGGGCCGGGTCCTCGATCATCTCGTTCCACTGCGCTACCCAGCCGACGGTGCGCGCCACGGCGAAGAGGACCGTGAACATCGACACCGGGATGTTCATCGCCTTGAGGATGATGCCCGAGTAGAAGTCGACGTTCGGGAAGAGCTTCTTCGAGACGAAATAGTCGTCGTTGAGGGCGATCTTCTCCAGCTCCATGGCAAGGTCCAGAAGCTCGTCCTTGAGGCCGAGCTCGGCCAGTACCTCGTGGCAGGTCTTGCGCATCACTGCGGCGCGCGGATCGTAGTTCTTGTAGACCCGGTGGCCGAAGCCCATCAGGCGGAAGGTGTCGTTCTTGTCCTTGGCGCGAGCGACATATTCCTTGATCTTGTCGCGGCTGCCGATCTGGTTGAGCATCTTCAGCACCGCCTCGTTGGCGCCGCCATGCGCCGGCCCCCAGAGCGACGCGATCCCTGCGGCAATGCAAGCGAACGGATTGGCGCCAGACGAGCCGGCGAGACGGACCGTCGAGGTCGAGGCGTTCTGCTCATGGTCGGCGTGCAGGATCAGGATGCGGTCCATCGCTTTGGCAAGGACCGGGTTGACCTTGTACTCCTCGCACGGAACGGCAAACATCATGTGGATGAAGTTCGCCGCATAGCTCAGGTCGTTGCGCGGATAGACGAAGGGCTGGCCAATCGAATACTTGTAGGCCATGGCCGCGATGGTCGGCATCTTGGCGATCAGCCGGTACGAGGCGACCATGCGCTGGTGCGCGTCGTTGATGTCCAGGCTGTCGTGATAGAAGGCGGAGAGCGCGCCGACTACGCCACACATCACCGCCATGGGATGCGCATCGCGGCGGAAGCCGGTGTAGAAGCGATTGATCTGCTCATGCACCATCGTGTGCAGTGTGATGTCCCGCTCGAACTTCGCCTTTTGCGCCTTGTTCGGCAGCTCACCCTTGAGCAGGAGGTAGCAGGCCTCCATGAAGTCGCTGTTCTCGGCGAGCTCCTCGATGGGGTAGCCGCGATGCATCAGGATGCCCTGATCGCCATCGATGTAGGTGATCTTGGATTCGCAACTGGCGGTCGAGGTAAAGCCGGGGTCGTAGGTGAAGTGCCCGGTGTCGCCGTACAGCTTACGAATGTCGATGACCTTCGGGCCGATCGATCCGGGCATCAGCGGGTAGTCGAATTTCTTGCCCGACGGAGTGTCGTTCAGGGCAACTGATTCGTTCGAGCCGGGTTTGGCAGCGGTCTGGGACATGGGCGTGAATCCTTACTTGCCGGGGCCGATCCCCCGAGGCCGGGGCGAGAGTTAAAAGCATAATACCTAACGGGAACTTAAGGCAATTCGCGGCAGCGCAGCAAAAAGCGGTTAAGAGACCTGAGCATCCGCCAGCCGTCCTAGGCTCTCATCCCGGCCTAGAACCTCCAGGACTTCGAAGATCGGCGGCGAGACTGGACCGCCAACCAGAGCCGCTCGCAAGGGCTGGGCCAGATCGCCAAGCTTGAGGCCGGCTGCCGTAGCGGCCTCGCGGACCGCCGTCTCTAGCGCAGCAGCTGCCCATTCCGCGGTCTTCTCGAGCGCCGGCCTGAGCAAACCAAGCCGGGCGCGGCCGTCACCGGCCAGCAGCTTTTGGGCCGCCTCGTTGAGGGGCAAAGGGCGGGGTCGCACATAGAACAGGCCGATCTCGGCCAACTCAATCAATGTTTTGGCCCGGGGCTTCAGCCCGGCCAAGCCGCGACGCAGTCGGGCGAGCCTCGCTTCGTCCAAAGGCCCACCGAGGGAAGCCTCCTCGCGCGGCCGCACCAGCTCGACCAAGCGCGCGTCGTCGGCCTCGCGGATGTAGTGGCCGTTCAGGTTGGCGAGCTTGACGAAGTCAAAGCGCGCGGCCGAGCGGCCCACGGCGTCGAGGTCGAACCATTCGATGGCCTTCTCGGTCGGGATGATCTCTTCGTCGCCATGGCTCCAACCCAGCCGCAGTAGGTAGTTGCGCATGGCTTCCGGCAGGTAGCCCATGTCCCGATACTCGCCGACCGCTTGAGCCCCGTGACGCTTCGACAGCTTGGCGCCATCGGGACCGTGGATCAGGGGGATGTGCGCATAGGTCGGCACCGGCCAGCCCAGCGCCTCGATCAGCTGCATCTGCCGGGCGGCGTTGTTGAGGTGATCGTCGCCACGGATGACGTGCGTGACGCCCATGTCATAGTCGTCCACGACGACTGACAGCATGTAGACCGGCGTGCCGTCGCCGCGCAGCAGCACCATGTCATCGAGCTGGTCGTTGCCGATGACGACGTCGCCCTGCACCTTGTCCTTGACGGTCGTCTGACCGGCTTGTCGCGCCTTGAGGCGAACCACCGGCTTGATGCCGGGTGGCGCCTCTCTCGGATCGCGGTCGCGCCAGCGCCCGTCGTAGCGCATCGAGCGACCTTCGGCCTTGGCCTTGGCCCGCATCTCCTCGAGCTCCTGCGGCGTGGCGTAGCAGTGATAAGCCTTGCCCTCAGCCAGCAGCTGCTTCGCGACTTCGGCATGACGCTGCATGCGCTGGAACTGGTAGACGACCTCGCCGTCCCACTGCAGTTCCAGCCATTTCAAGCCGTCGAGAATCGCGGCCGTGGCCTCGGGCGTCGAGCGGGCCCGGTCGGTGTCCTCGATACGCAGCAGGAACTTACCTTTGTGATGCTTGGCAAACAGCCAGTTGAACAGCGCGGTACGGGCGCCGCCGATATGGAGGAACCCGGTGGGCGAGGGGGCGAAACGACAGATGACTGACATCGGGCGGTTCTAGCAGGAGCCAGAGAACGTGACTACCCGAGCGATCATACCCAGGACTGTGCGATAGCGGCTGAGGCTATCAGGAACGCAAGCACGCCAAAGCGATTGGCCTTGCGTCACGAGAGCGCGAGTTCGAATGGCGGCCATGTTGGAAGGAGAGTTCCGGCAGCGGTAGAGTAGAGGCATTGCATCAGGAGCCTTCGTCCATGGCCACCGAGGCTGCCGCAGGCCGCCTGACCGGGTTCGGCGGAGTGCCCGAGCGGCTGACAGAGACGCTTGCCGCCGAGCGTGAACGGCTTGCCCTCTGGCTACCTGTCGCCTTCGGCGGCGGGGTCGGGTTCTATTTCAGCCTCGCACAGGAGCCGGCTGCCTGGTTGGCGCCTGTCGTCACGCTACTAAGTCTCGCTCTGGCGGTTGGTTCTCGGGAGTACTTGGCGCCCACCGTGCTGGCGGTGGCGCTGGCTGCCGCAGCGCTGGGCTTTGCTACCGTGCAGTGGCGAAGCCAACTCGTGGCCGCGCCCGTCATCGAACGGCGTATCGGACCGGTGGCAATCGAGGCCCGGGTGGTCGCTGTCGAGATCCGGGTCGAGGGCAGGCGGTTGCTGCTCGATCGCCTGCGCATCGAGGGGCTGGAAACGGCGAAGACGCCAGACAGGGTCCGTCTGACGACGCGTCGCGCCGCAGAAGGATTGAAGGCGGGAGATGGCGTTGCCCTGCGCGGGATCCTGCTGCCGCCTCCGGCGCCCGCGGCTCCTGGGGCCTACGATTTCCAACGTCAAGCATGGTTCGACCGTCTCGGCGGCGTGGGTTTTGTTCTGGGCGAGATTGAGCGCAGACAGACGGAGACAGACCCGACATGGCGAGAGCGGTTGAGCGCGGCACGTCAGGCCATGGTGGAGCGGACACTGGCTGCCCTGCCTGGGGCGGCAGGTGCGATCGCGGCGGCGCTATTGACCGGCGAGCAAGGCGCGATTCCGCCCGCCGCTCTCGAGGCCATGCGCGATTCCGGTCTCGCTCATTTACTCTCGATCTCGGGGCTGCATATCGGTCTTGTCGCCGGCATCGTCTTCTTTGCCGTGCGTGGTGCTCTGGCGCTCATTCCCTTTGTCGCCTTGCGCTGGCCGATCAAGAAATGGGCTGCCGTGGCCGCCTTTGCCGCCATCACCTTCTACATGCTGTTCGCAAGCCCGGGAGTGCCGACCCAGCGCGCCTGGCTCATGACCTCCGTGGTGCTGTTCGCCATCCTCATTGACCGCACGGCGATCACCATGCGGCTGGTCGCTTGGGCTGCAGCTGTCGTGCTGGCGCTGAAGCCGGAAAGCCTTCTGGGGCCGAGCTTCCAGATGTCTTTTGCTGCGGTGGTGGCCCTGATCGCGGTCTGGGAAGCGACCCGCGAGCGTTTCATCTTGGCGCGTAGCGGCGCTGGAGTGATGCGCCGGGCTTGGCTCGGACTGGTGGGTGTGGGCCTGACGACACTAGTGGCAGGTTTCGCGTCCGCGCCCTATGCCCTCTATCACTTCAACCGCTTTGCTGCGTTCGGCGTGGTCGCCAATCTGATCGCAGTGCCGGTCACCAGCCTATGGGTCATGCCGTGGGCAGTGCTGGCCTTCCCGCTTTATCTTGTCGGTCTCGAAGACTATGCGCTCGTGCCCATGGGTTGGGGCGTGGAAGCGATTCTGGCCGTGGCACGGCTGGTTGCCGGCTGGGGCGGTGCGGTCGCATTGTTTCCGGCCATGCCGGTCTGGGGCCTGGCGGCGCTCAGCCTGGGCGGGCTCTGGCTCTGCCTGTGGCGGACACGCTGGCGGCTCGCCGGCCTGCCGCTCATCCTGCTTGGCTTGATCTCGATCGCCACCGAACGCACGCCGGACGTGCTGGTCTCCGGCGACGCACGGCTGGTCGCCGTGCGCGGCGCCGACGGATTGCTGCAGCTCTCCGCCGGACGCGCGGGCCGCATGACCCGCGACACCTGGCTGCGTCGCGCCGGGCAGGAGAACGCGGCGGTCTGGCCCAGCAGCGGGACGAGCGAAGACGGGCGGCTGAGCTGCGACGGCGCTGGTTGCCTCTACAAAACGGCGGGGCACACGGTAGCTATTGTTCGTGAGTCGTCGGCGTTGGCCGAGGATTGCCGCGTGGCGAGCGTCGTCGTGGCGCTTATCCCGGTGCGTCGGAACTGCCCCTCAGCGCAGGTGGTGATCGACCGCTTCGCGCTGTGGCGCGAGGGCGGGCATGCAGTCTGGCTCGAGGACAACGGCCGTGTGCGCGTTGAGACGGTCCGCGCGTCGCGAGGCCAGCGGCCCTGGGTCGCGCCGGTGCCTGCGCCGAGGCGACCGGCGGAGCGTCCGTAGTCGACTCGCTGCGTGCTGCGCTACAGTTCGCCGAGTAACACGGGGGAAGCATGCATCTTGGGACCTTAGGGCTGGCTGCCGTGCTGTTGGTCGCAGCTCTGTCGCCGGCAGGCGCCCAGAGCCCGCGCCTTGCCGCCGATACTGACGGCCGCATCGAGATCGAAGCGCCAACCTACGCTAACTACGGGGCTTTCCGCGGCGGCACCAGCACGCCGGGCAAGCTGGCGCTGACCATCTGGCTGCCACCGGGCTCCGTCCGCGGGCCGGCCGTGATCATCGGCCACTCGGTCGGCGGCTGGAAGGACACAGCCGAAGGCAGCTACGTCAAGCCGCTGCTCGATGCCGGTTACGTGGTCGCCGGTCTCGACCATTTCGGGCCGCGCGGCATCGCCCGGGCGGCGGACGTGGCCGGCGCCTTCAGCCCGATCACCTCGGTCTCGGATGCGTTGCTGGCGCTCCGGCTGCTGGCCACGCATCCCCGGGTCGACCCGGCGCGTATCGGCGTCATGGGCCTGTCGATGGGCGGCATCACCTCGGAGCTCAGCGCCTACGAGTTCGTGCGGCGCAAGGTCCTTGGCGACAGCCCGCTGAAGTTTGCGGCGCACGTGCCATTCTACGCGCCCTGCGGCAACGTTTTCTCCAGCGAACGCGGCCCCTACACCACCGGCGCGCCGATGCTGAAGCTCTACGGCGGCAAGGACGAGACGACGCCGCGCGCCAAGTGCGAGCGCATCGATGCCGTGGTGCGCGCCGCCGAGCCGGGCCTGAAATGGCAGACGCACTGGTATGAGGACGCCTATCACGCTTGGGAGAACCCGATGGCGCCGCGCTTCTTCCCCGGCCACGTCAACGCCAGCAAATGCCCGATCCTCGATTTCGGCGCGCGTTCGCGCTTTATCGAGGTGTCGGGCGTGGAACGGCCGTTCAACGGGCAGGAGCTGCAAACCTGCATCCGCAGCAGCACCGGCTACTCGATGGGCTATTCGGAGGAGGCTGCCAAGGATTCGCCCGGACGCATGCTGGCGTTCTTCGCACAGCACCTGAAGCCGCGCTAGTCGCGCGGCTGCGCGGCGGATCAGAACCGGCGGATCAGGCCGACGACCCGGCCCTGCACGCGCACGCGATCGGGTCCGAAGATGCGCGTCTCGTAGGCCTTGTTGGCGGGCTCGAGGGCGATCGAGCCCTTGTTGCGGCGCAGGCGCTTCAAGGTGACCTCGTTGTCATCGACCAGGGCAACGACGATGGCGCCGGTGTCGGGCACCTCGTCGCGTCGCACGATCACCGTGTCGCCATCGAATATGCCCGCGTCGACCATCGAATCGCCGCTGACCTCGAGCGCGAAATGCTCGCCGCGGCCCAGCATCGAGGGCGGCACCTCGATGGTGTTCGAGGTGTCGCGCATGGCTTCGATGGGGTGGCCGGCGGCGATACGCCCGTAGAGCGGCAAGGAGACCGCATCGGCGGAGGCCGGCGACACGCCGGCGAGGCCGGGGCGGAAATCGCCCAGGATGACGTTGGGTCGAAAGCCGGGGGCCGGAGATGCGGCCGGCGCAGCTTTGGCGGCCGGTATCGCAGCAGCCGGCGCGAGATTGTCCGGCAGCCGGGAGACTTCGAGCGCCCGGGCGCGATGCGGTAGGCGGCGGATGAAGCCGCGCTCCTCCAGGCCGGTGATCAGGCGATGGATGCCTGATTTCGAGCGCAGGCCCAGCGCCTCCTTCATCTCGTCGAAGGAAGGCGAAACGCCCTGATCATTCAGGCGTTTATTGATGAAGAGGAGAAGTTCGTACTGCTTCTTGGTGAGCATTCCCCGCCATCCCCATAGGAAACTAGATTTAGAACAAAGCCGCAACCTGAGCGCATGTTCTAGTTTGGTTCTATGGGGTCGTCAAGAGAATATGTGGATAACTTTCTTAAGTGAGCGTGAATCAAGGGCTAAATCGGGGCGTTGAGGCCGCGCAGGAGCACGATCTCCACTTGTTCTCCCGCTTTGGCAGGGGGCGCATTGGGCCTGCGGATGACCAGGCAGTCGGCGCGGGCCATCAGGGAGAGCATCGAGCTGTCCTGTTTGTCAAAGGGGGTGGCGACAAGCTGACCACCCGCGTCGCTGGTCAAGCTCGCCCGCAGATAGTCCTCGCGCCGGTCGTTGGCCGCCAGGTCGTGGCCCAGGCGGGCGGTCGACCGGGCGGTCGAATCGCCGGACAGACCGAGCATCCGCTCCATGGCGGGCTTGAGGAAGATCAGCGAGCAGACCAGCGACGAGACCGGGTTGCCCGGCATGCCGAGGAGCGGTGTTTCGCCGATACGGCCGAAGATCAGCGGCTTTCCCGGCCGCATGGCGATCTGCCAGAAATCGAGCACCAGGCCGCGTTCGCCAAGCGCCGAGCGCACGAGGTCGTGCTCGCCCACAGACGCCCCGCCCGTGGTCACCAGCAGATCCGCGCCGCGGGCCCCTTCGGCAGCCTGCTGCAGCGCCACCGCCGAATCTCTGGCGATGCCGAGGCTGATCGGCTCGCCGCCGCAGGCCGAGACGAAGGCCGCGAGTGCGGGGCCGTTCGACGACACGATCTGGCCCGGGCCCAAGGGATCGCCGGGCAGCACCACTTCGTCGCCGGTTGCCAGGATGGCGATGCGCGGCTTGCGCCGGACCCGGAGCCAGGGATGGTTCATCGCCGCGGCGAGACCGATATCGCGCACGCCGAGTACGCGTCCGGCCGTGAGCCGCACGTCGCCCCGCTTGAAATCGAGCCCGGCGGCCCGCACGTAGCGTCCGGCGGAAACTCCTTCGCGCACCGTCACAGTGTCGCCGGAGGCATCGGTGTTTTCCTGGATGACGATGGCATCGGCACCGGCCGGCAGCGGCGCGCCGGTGAAAATGCGCACGCATTCGCCGGCCCTGACCGCGCCATCGAAGGTAGCGCCCGCGGCGACGGCGCCGATCTGGCGCAAGGTCGACGGCACGCTCTGCACGTCGGCGGCACGCACCGCGTAGCCGTCCATCGCCGAGACGGCGGCCGGTGGCTGGGTCAACCGCGCCGCCACGTCCTCGGCCAGTACACGCCCGAGCGCGTTGTCGAGCGGCACGAGCTCCGGCGGCAGCGGGGCGAACGCCGCGACGATCCGCCGCCGCGCTTCGTCGACCGGGATCATGGCGTGCGGAACGTGCCGGACTTGCCGCCGCTCTTATGCATCAGGCGGATGTCGGTCAGACGCATGCCGCGGTCGATGGCTTTGCACATGTCGTAGACGGTGAGGGCGGCGACCGATACTGCGGTCAGCGCCTCCATCTCGACGCCGGTGCGCCCGGTGACCTTGACCGTCGCGGTGATGTCGACGGCGCGGCGTCGGGTATCCGGCTCGATGTCGAGGGTCACCGAGGCGAGCGGCAGCGGATGGCAGAGCGGAATCAGCTCATGGGTGCGCTTCGCCGCCATGATGCCCGCGAGCCGCGCCACCGCCAGCACGTCACCCTTCTTGATGCCCTTGGCTAGGATAGCCTTGAGAGTGGCGGCCTTCATGACCACGGAGCCGGAGGCGACCGCGACACGCTCGGTCACGTCCTTGCCCGAGACGTCGACCATGACGGCGTTGCCCTGGCGGTCGAAATGGGTGAGCCGTTTACCGGCCATGGTCACACCGGTGCCGGTGCGTGTGCGGGAGCGAGCAGGGCGCGGGTCGCGGCGGTCACGTCGGCTTGTGCCATCAGCGATTCACCGACCAGGAATGCACCGGCCCCGGCCCTGCCCAGCCGCGCGACATCGGCGGCCGTCTTGAGACCGCTCTCGGCGATCAGCAGCCGGTCGCGCGGCACTCGCGGCGCCAGAAGCTCGAAGACGGCCAGATCCACGGCCAGTGTCTTGAGATTGCGGTTGTTGATGCCGAGCAGCGCGCCGTCGACGGCCAGGCCGCGATCAAGCTCGGCGTCGTCGTGAATCTCGACCAACACGTCGAGGCCGAGGTCGCGCGCCAAGCGGGCAAGGCCTTGCAGGAGTCTGTCGTCCAGCGCCGCCACGATCAGCAGGATGCAGTCCGCGCCGATCGTCCGCGCCTCGTAGACCTGGTAGGGATCGACGGTGAAATCCTTGCGCAGCACGGGCATGTCGACGGCCTGGCGCGCCTGGATCAAGTGTTCATCACCGCCCTGGAAATACGGCGCGTCGGTGAGGACTGACAGGCAGGTGGCACCGCCGTCTTTGTAGGCGCGGGCTAGGGTGGCTGGATCGAAATCGGCGCGGATCAGGCCCTTCGACGGTGACGCCTTCTTGATTTCGGCGATTAGCGCAGTGCGGCCGTTCGCCGCAGCCCGGCGCAGGTGCTCCGCAAAGCCGCGCACCGGTATGGCCGTTCTGACCTGACGTTCGAGCGCGGCAAGGGGTGTACGTTCCTTACGTATCGCTACGTCGCGGCGTTTGGCATCGCAAATCTCGGCGAGGACGTCACGCCCGCTCATCGCCGCTTACTCCGCCGGCGCGGCCAGCGACGGCGGCGTGTTGGTGATGGCGACGAGCTGCTGCAGTGCCGTCTTGGCCTTGCCGCCGTCGATGCTGCTGGCGGCCTGGCCTGCACCATCCCGGATGTCCTTTGCCTTGCCCGCGACAATGAGTGCCGCACCCGCATTGAGGCAGACGATGTCGCGGAAGGCGGACTTCTTGCCGTCGAGCAGGTCGCGCACTGCCTGGGCGTTCTCCTGCGGCGTGCCGCCCTTGAGCTCCTCGAGCCGCGCCGGCTTGAGCCCGGCATCTTCGGGCTTGATCTCGAAGGTTCGGACGTTGCCGTCCTTGAACTCCGCCACGGCGGTGGGACCGGTCGTGGTGATCTCGTCGAGCCCTTCCGAGCCGTGCACCACCCAGGCATGCTCGGCGCCGAGATTGCCCAACGTGCGGGCCATCGGCTCGATCCACTTTCGCGCGAAGACGCCGACCAGCAGGCGCCTGACCCCGGCCGGGTTGGATAGCGGCCCGAGGATGTTGAAGATCGTGCGCGTCCCGAGCTCGACGCGGGTGCCGCCGACATGGCGCATGGCGCTGTGGTGGCGCGGCGCCATCATGAAGCCGACGCGCGCCTCGGCGATCGCCTTCTCTACCAGCTTGAGATCGCAGTCCAGGTTCACGCCCAGCGCCAGCAGCACGTCGGCCGACCCGGCTTTCGAGGAGAAGGCGCGGTTGCCGTGCTTGGCCACCGGGACGCCAGCGCCGGCTACGACAAGGGCCGAGGCGGTCGAAACGTTCCAGGTGCCGACACCATCGCCGCCGGTGCCGACGACGTCTATGGCCTCTGGCGGAGCCTTGATGCCGGTCACCTTGGCGCGCATGGTGCGGGCGGCACCGGTGATCTCGTCGACGGTCTCGCCACGTACACGTAGGGCCATCAAGAAGGCGCCCATCTGGGCCGGAGTGGCGTTGCCGCTCATCATGATGTCGAAACCGAGCCGCGCCTCGTCCTGGGAGAGGGAGCGTCCATCGGCAACAGTGGCGATCAGCGCCTTGAGCTGGTTCATATCCGCGGTCATGGAAATCGTCTCGTTCGCGCGATTATCGGAAAGGTGAAACTGCCGCGCGGGCTGCGCCGCCGGCTAGAAGCCGGCCCGCCATCGACCCAAAATGCTGAAAACGCTGTATTTACTGTTCATGCTGGAGCCCGCCCGCCTCCCGATGGAAGCCTACACCTATAGGACCGGATGGCCACGATCAAGAACTAGCGGCACGCCGCAGGCGGAGACGGTAGCTGCAGGCCTTGCTCTTCGCTTCGCCGACGAAGCTGTCGCGCTGAAAGGCGCCGCGGACCAGCGTGTCACGGCCCCCGGGGCGGGCGGTCGCCGCGATACTGCCGTCGTAGTCGAGGAAGGTGGTGAATTTCGTGTGTGGGGCGTTGGGTGTCGCCCGGTCGACGACGTCTCCCTCGACGTTGCCGTTGGCCACACGAAACGTCCAGACATAGAACTGCGGGCAGTCCTTGTCGTCCGACCACGCAATCCCGGACTGGCCCTCCCAGCGGCCCGCCAGGCTCTGGATCTCGCGGGCCGACAGGTTTGACTCGTAGGTGAAGCGCGGGTCGCAGGCGCTGAGCGAAAGGATGGCCAAGAGACCGATGAGAAACGAACGGGTCATGAAATGCTTTTTAGCACGGCTCGTGGGGCGAGCCGTAGCCTGCCGATCGGCCAGTCAAAGGACATAGCGCCCGCGGCGGGTTAGACTTACGTCTCACCTGGGCAGCGCGCCAGATCAGTTGATGGAGCATCAGGACAACATGCAAGGGCCGCGTGACGCGGAAATCACCGGCGACGTCGCACGGCGCATACTCGACGAGCAGGTGCGCCTGCTGTACCGGCCGGCTATCCCGCTCGTGGTGAACGCGGTCAACACGCTGATCGTCGCGGGCGTCCTGTGGCAGCAGTTCCCGGTTCTGGCCCCGATCTGGGCCGGTCTGATGGCAGCGCTGCTCGCCGGGCGGGTGCTGTTGCGCCGCGCTTACATGGCATCGCCGACCGTGCCAGACACTGCGGTTTGGGCGCGGCGACATGCTATCGGTGCGGGGTTGACCGGCCTGTTGTGGGGGGCGACAGCAACCGTACTGGCCTTCCCGGTCCTGCCTGTCTACCAGCTGTTTGTCTGCCTGGTGATCGTCGGTATGAGCGCTGGCGCGGTTGCCGCGCTCTCGTTTCACCTGCCGTCGCTCCTCGCCTTCATCATTCCCTGCGTCCTGCCGGCGGTTGCGGCCCTTGCCACGCATGGCGAGCTGGCGGTGGCCGGGCTGGCGGCGATGGGTCTCGTCTTCCTGCTGGCGCTGATCGGCCTTGCCCGGACCTTGAACACGGCTCAGCGTTTTCAGCATTTTGGGCTGCGCGTCAGCGCGGCTGTGGTAAAATTCCCCACACAGCCTGCGGCCACTAAGCAGTTAAGACCATTAAATGATGCGGAGGTTGTCATGAAGCGGTCCGTGCCTGTCTTTGCGGTCGTGTTGATCCTTGCTGGCTGCCAGCCGGACAACAAGCCGGCGGTATCTCTGGAGCAGGCGAAGCAGATTACCGCCCAGTTTCAGGGCCAGGGCTTCACTCCGCCGCCGCGCACTATCGCCGACATCACGGCGATCCTTGACCAGCAGAAACCGGACCCCGCGAAGGCCGAAGCCGCACGCAAGGCGGCGGACACAGAGCTACCGGCGGGCCTCCAGGGCCTCCAACTCGCTCAAGCCTACTACGACCGGGGCATTGCCGCTGGCGACATCGGGCGTATCAACCAACGTGTCGACGATCTGCGTAAGGCGGTCGAGATCGCGCGCCCGACGCGCAACATAGCGCTCGGCACATATCTCGCTAATCTGTCGCTGGCGTACTTGCGCGCCGGGGAGACCAGGTCAGCGCTGGCCACGCGCCAGGAGCACATCCAGTTCATCCAGGCGGCCTCACAGGCCCCGGGGCAGTTGTTCGCCTCTTACGGAATGATGGCGAACATCTCGTCGGCGCTCGGAGACATCGAGAGTGCCAACGCCTGGGTGACGCGCGGGGACCGGCTGCTTTCCGACGCTCAAGGTTGGGGACGGGGTACGGTCTTCCCTATATGGGGCAGCAGCTGGGAGGCGTTTCTTCTACAATCCAAAGGTTTCGTGGCCGAGAACACCGGTAAGTTCGCCGATGCCGAACGCTTCTTCCGCGCCACGCTGACACGGGTGGCGGATGCGAAGTCGAAATATCAGCAGCAGATCAACAGCGGCGGCAATCCGGGCCCGGCCAGCAGCTACGACACTTGGCAGCACACTACAGAAGCTGCCCTGTCGCGGGCCATCTTGCGCCAGGGCCGGATGGTCGAGGCCGAGGTCGAGGCACGCAAGTCCCTGCTGGGCATGCTGAAACTCCGAGGCCGCTATGCCTCGGAGACAGCGGAGGTCATGGGCACGATGACCAACGTGCTGCTGGAGCAGGGGCGCCATGCCGAGGCCGAGAAGCTCGCAGCCGCCGGCGTCGACATCTACGAGAAGATCGGCCATGGGCCGGGATCGACCCGTCTTGCCGTGACGCGACGCGACCTTGCGCGCGCCCAGAGCAGCTTGGGCATTCACGACGCGGCGCTGGCCACCTTCGAGCGCCTGGAACGCGATCTGGCGAACAGTCCCGAGCTGCAGCGGACTATCCTCGGGCGCAACATCGCCTATGCGATGACGCTGCTCCAGGCGGGCCGCGCCGATGCCGCGATCGCAGTCCTGCGCGCCGCCGAGGAGTACAATGTCCGCGTACTCGGCGAACGCCACTACAACACGGCAGAGACACGGGGATTCCTCGGGGCGGGATTGGCGCGCAAGGGCGATCTCGCGGCGGCCAGTGACGCATTTAAGGCCGCGGCCCCGATTCTTCTGGCGCCATCGCGCGCCGTCGACGAGGAAGAAGGCGGCTCGGGCGGGCGCGACGCCCGCCTGCAGCGCATTCTCGAATCCTATATCGGCGTCCTCGCGGCGCAGCGTACTCCCGAAGCGGCGATAGAATCGTTCCGCTTGGCCGACGCGATCCGTGGCCAGTCCGTCCAGCGGGCCTTGGCGGCCTCGTCAGCTCGCGCCGCGGCGAGCGATCCCGCACTGGCCGAGCTCGTGCGTCAGGAGCAGGATGCCCAGAAGCAGGTATCCTCGCTGCAAGGCGTACTGACCAATGCGCTGGCTTCGCCGCCCGATCAGCAGGACCAGAACGCCCTTCGCACGCTGCGCACGCAGATCGACACGCTACGCGCGGCGCGCGCCAAGGTGCGCGAGGAGATCGAGAGGCGTTTTCCGGACTATGTAAACCTGATCGATCCGCGCCCAGCGACCGTCGAGCAGGCGCGCAAGGATCTACGGCCGGGCGAGGCGCTGATCGCCACCTATGTCGGGCGCGAACAGACATTCGTCTGGGCGGTGCCGCAGTCAGGCGCCGTTGCCTTCGCCGCGGTGCCCACAAGTCGTAGCGAGATGGCCCGCATGGTCGCCGAGTTGCGCAGGGCACTCGATCCTAACGCCGCGACGCTGGGCGACATCCCGGCCTTCGACGTGGCGCTGGCCAATAAGCTCTACGCCGCCCTGCTCCAACCGGTGGAAGCAGGGTGGAAGGAGGCCAAGAGCCTGTTGGTGGTGCCTCACGGCGCGCTGGGGCAATTGCCGTTCTCCGTGCTGGTGACGGCGCCGACACCGGCGCCCGCAGACCGCGAAGGACAGGCCCTGTTCGCCGGCTACAAGAGCGTTCCGTTTCTGGCCAGGACGGCAGCGATCACCCAGCTGCCGTCGGTGGCCTCGCTGGGCAGCTTGCGCGCCTTGCCGCCGCCGCGCGGCGAGCGGCAGGCCTTCATCGGCTTCGGCGATCCCTGGTTCAGCCCGCAGCAGGCGGCGGAGGCGGCGCGCGAGACGCAGATGGCGCAGCTGCAGACACGCGGGGCCCGAACCTTGATGCAGACGCGCGGTGTGCCGCTGGTCCGGCGTAATGCACCGGCGACGCAGAACGTCGATAGCGCCGAGCTGGCTCAGCTGCCGCGCCTGCCCGACACGGCCGACGAAGTGCGCAGCATCGCGCTCGCGCTCAACGCTGACCTCACCAGGGACGTGTTCACTGGCCGCGAGGCCAACGAGCGGCGGGTGCGCTCGATGGACATCTCCAACCGCAAGGTGGTGATGTTCGCCACCCACGGTCTGATCCCGGGCGACCTCAACGGCCTGACCCAGCCGGCGCTCGCACTGTCCGCGCCGAACGTCGCCGATATCGACGGTGACGGGTTGCTGACTCTGGACGAGGTGCTGGCGCTCAAGCTCAACGCCGACTGGGTGGTGCTCTCTGCCTGCAACACGGCGACTGGCGACGGAGCCGGGGCGGAAGCCGTATCGGGTCTGGGCCGGGCGTTCTTCTATGCCGGGACGCGAGCGCTGCTAGTCTCGAACTGGCCGGTGGAGACCACCTCGGCGCGTGAGCTGACCACGGACCTATTCAAACGACAGGCGCAGAACCCAATGCTGGCGCGGGCGGAGGCGATGCGTCAGGCCATGGTCGGGCTGATCGACGGGCCGGGTTATGTCGATCCCGACAGCCGGCAGGCGGTCTTCTCCTACGCCCATCCGATATTCTGGGCACCGTTCTCGCTGGTCGGCGACGGCGGTGGTGCTCAGCCGGGCGGCTGACGAGCTTGCTCAGCCCTGGCGGCCGGCCAGGATGGCAAATGGAAACGGGGCGGGACCGCGGTCGGGATTGACCACCTGATACGCGGTCCCGTTGCCGAAAAAGCTCAGGCAATATTCGTTCGGCCGCTTCGACCACTTGATGCACAGCGCGTCATCGCCCATCCGCCAGCGCCCGACATCGTTGTAGGTGCCGTACTTAGCGGTAGCCGATCCATCGGCGGCAAAATGGTCGAAAAAGGTGCAGTTGCCGGCACGCCCGGCGCCGGTGATGGTGTTCTGAAGGATCCGGGATTGAATCTCGGCAGAAGTGAGGCGCTTCATCTCTTGCGCCGCGGACGGCCACGCTAAGACCGTAAGACAGGCGACGCTTAACCCGATTTTGATGCCGCGCATGAGTCCTCCTGCTGAAGGAGGCGCCATTATCGGAGGGGCCACGGCATTTGACAATCTTGAACCTTGACCTTCTTAGAAGGGGAAGGTCTATCTAGTCGGGTATGGAACACTCGACTATCGGACGGCCGGAGGTTGCATCTTCGGCAGCCGCGCTCACGCTGCCCATTGAAGGCATGACCTGTGCCTCCTGCGTCGGCCGGGTCGACAAGGCGCTGCGAGCGGTGCCGGGCGTCGTCGACGTGTCGGTCAATCTGGCGAACGAACGGGCCCTGGTGCAGGCGGCACCGCGGGCGACGCTGGCCGCCGAGCTGGCCGAGGCCGTGCGGCGGGCCGGCTACGAGACGCCCGGTGTCAGCCAGGCCAACGACTTGGCAAAGGCCGAGAAGCGTCATGGAGATACCGTGCGTCTGGTCGCGGCGGCGCTGCTCACCGCACCGCTACTGCTCGAGATGGCGGCGCACTGGGGCCTGCTGGACCTCCACCTGCCGCCGCTGCTGGCGCTGGCTCTCGCCACGCCGGTGCAGTTCTGGGCCGGCGCCCCGTTCTACGCCGCTTCCTGGCGTGCGCTACGTGCGCGCAGCGCCAACATGGATCTCCTGGTGGCGTTGGGCACCAGTGCGGCCTACGCCGACAGCGCCGTCCGGGCACTGCTCGATCCTACGGGCATGCCGGCGCTTTACTTCGAGGCGTCGGCGGTGGTCATCACGCTCGTCCTGCTCGGCCGCTGGCTCGAGGCGCGGGCGAAGGCCAGTGCCGCCGCAGCGCTGCACGCCCTGGCGCGGCTCCTGCCGGCTACGGCGCGGGTGGAGCGGGGCGGGCGGATCGACGAGGTGCCGCTGGAAGCCGTGGTGATCGGCGATATCGTCGTCGTGCGGCCCGGCGAATGTGTGCCGGTCGACGGGACGGTGGTCGAGGGCGACAGCGAGGTCGATGAGTCGCTGATCACCGGCGAGAGCCGGCCGGTCGCCAAGTCGGCCGAGGCTCGCCTCGTCGGCGGCTCGCTCAACGGCAGCGGCCTGCTGCGCCTGCGGGCGACGGCGGTCGGTGCCGGAAGCACCGTCGCCCGCATCGTCGAGCTGGTCGAGCGGGCGCAGGCCTCGAAGGCGCCGGTGGAGAAGCTGGTCGACCGGGTCAGCGGCCTGTTCGTGCCGATCGTGCTGGGGCTTGCGGCGCTGACCTTCCTGGGCTGGTGGCTGATCGACGGGGACGCCAGCGCGGGCCTCGCTGCCGCCGTTGCCGTGCTGGTCATTGCCTGTCCGTGCGCCCTCGGCCTGGCCACGCCGACGGCCATCATCGTCGGCACCGGTGTCGCGGCCCGGCACGGCATCCTGATTCGCGATGCCGATGCGCTCGAGCAGGCGGGCCGGGTGAACGCCGTCGTCTTCGACAAGACCGGTACCTTGACCGAGGGCAAGCCGGCAGTGACTGAGATCGTCGCCACCCGGAACATGCCGCTCAACGACATGCTGGCGCTTGCCGCCGCCGCCCAGTCCGGCAGCGAGCATCCGCTGGCCCGGGCAGTACTCGCCGAGGCCCGGAACCGCTGGCTGTCGATGCCACCGCCGTCCGAGTTCCAGGCCCTGTCGGGCCGGGGGCTCGCGGCGACGGTCAATGGCCGCGCGGTGCTGGTCGGCAGCCGGCGTCTGATGGACGAGCAGAAGGTCGCCATCGCCGAGGCGACGGCAGCACAGGAAGCGGCCATGGAGGCGCGCGGCGAGACCGTGATGCATGTGGCGGCCGACCGCCGGCTGATCGGGTTGATCGCCGTAGGCGATACGCTGAAGCCCACCGCCGCGGCGGCCATCGCCAGGCTGCACGCCCGCGGTATCCGCACCACGATCCTTTCCGGCGACAATCCCGGCGCGGTGGCCCGGGTGGCGCGGGAACTGGGCGTCGACCAGGCGGTAGGCGGCGTGCTGCCAGAGAACAAGCTGCAGGAGATCGCCCGGCTGCGCCGGGAAGGGCAGGTCGTGGCGATGGTGGGCGACGGGATCAACGACGCGCCGGCTCTGGCCGCGGCGGATATCGGCATCGCCATGGGTACCGGAACCGATGTCGCCATCAATTCCGCCGGGCTCACGCTGATGCGCGGCGACCCGGGGTTGGTGCCGGAAGCCATCGACCTGTCGCGGGCGATCTTGCGGCGCATCCGGCAGAACCTGTTCTGGGCCTTCATCTACAACCTGGCCGGCATCCCGGTCGCGGCCCTGGGCCTGCTCGATCCGGTATTCGCCGGGGCGGCCATGGCCTTCTCGTCCGTCAGCGTGGTCACCAATTCGCTGCGCCTGAGGCGCTGGAAAGGAGAGACAGCATGAACATCGGACGTGCGGCGGAGGAATCGGGCGTTACACCCAAGACCATCCGCTACTACGAGAGCATCGGCCTGATCCGGCCGGCCGAGCGGCGGGCCAACAACTACCGCGACTACTCCACGGTCGATGTCGAGACCCTGCGCTTCATCCAGCGCGGGCGGAGCCTGGGCTTCGCCATGAAGGAGATCGCCGATCTGCTGGCGCTGTGGCGCGACAAGCGGCGCGCCAGCCATCGGGTGAAGGCGGTGGCCGAGCGGCATATCGCCGGCATAGACCGGCGCATGGAGGAGCTCGCCGCCATGCGCCGCACGTTGTCTCAGCTGATGCGGCTGTGCCACGGTGACGCCAGACCGGAGTGCCCGATTCTCGATGACCTCGCGGGAAAAAGCAGCACGCAAGCCAGGCGGCGGTCCGGCGCGCAGACGGACGCGGCGTAACGCGCTCATTGCGCTCGCCCTGGTCGCGGCGGCGGCGGCCGTTGCCGTGGGCCTGGCGCCGCGGCCGCCGGAAGCCCCGCCTTCGTCGGTGCGCATTGCGCTGCCGGCGCCGCCCAGCCCACGGCCGCCCAGCGAGACGCCGAGCCTGGCGAATCCCCTGCCGGCCGCCGCACCCGCCCCGCCACC
>VGEI01000012.1 GCA_016869415.1 Alphaproteobacteria bacterium | reverse complement strand
CGCCGACCCAGGTGATCGACGCCTTCCGCGACGTGCAGCGCGCCAAGGCCGATCGCGAGCGCGACCGCAACCAGGCCGAGGCTTATAGAAATGACATCGTGCCGCGGGCCCGCGGCGAGGCGCAGCGCCTGATCCAGGAGGCCGAGGCCTATCGCCAGCAGGCCATCGCCCAGGCCCAGGGCGAGGCCTCGCGTTTCATCTCGGTCTACGACGCGTTCAAGACCGCGCCCGACGTCACCAAGCAGCGTCTCTATCTCGAGACCATGGAGACCATCCTGCGCTCCAACGCCAAGTTCATCATCGATCAGCCGCAGGGCGGGTCAGGCGTGTTGCCCTATCTGCCGCTGCAGGAGCTGCAGCAGCGCCGGACCAACACGCCGAGCGCGCCCGCACAGCCCCAGGCGCAGGGAGCCCGCCAATGAACCGTACCGTTCTCTCCGCGGCGGCCGTCCTCGTCGGCGCCGCCGTCTTCATCGGCCTGAGTGCCCTGTTCACGGTGCATCAGGCGCAGCAGGCGATCGTGCTGCAGTTCGGCAATCCGGTGCGCGTCATTCAGGAGCCGGGCCTCAAGCTCAAGGTGCCGTTCATCCAGAACGTGGTCTATTTCGACAAGCGGCTGCTCGACTTCGACGCCGATGCGACCGAAGTCATCATGGCCGACCAGAAGCGGCTGGTGGTCGACGCCTTCGCGCGTTACCGCATCGACGATCCCTTGCGCTTCTTCCAGGCGGCGGGCAACGAGGCCAACATGCGCGCCCGCCTCGGCGCCATCGTCAACTCCAGCCTGCGCAACGTGCTGGGCTCGGTGCCCTTCTCGGCGGTGCTCACCGCCAGGCGCGCCGAGCTGATGCGCCAGATCTCGGAAGTGGTGGTCAACGAGGCCAAGCAGTTCGGCGTGGCCGTGCTCGACGTGCGCATCATGCGCGCCGACCTGCACCCCGACAACTCGGCCGCCATCTACGCCCGCATGCAGACCGAGCGCGAGCGTGAGGCGCGCCAGGAACGCGCCGAGGGTGCCGAGCTGGCGCAGCGCATCCGCGCCGAGGCCGAGAGGGACCGCACCATCGTGCTGGCCGAAGCCCAGCGCCAGGCCAACATCCTGCGCGGCCAGGGCGACGGCGAGGCGACGCGCATCTTCGCCGACGCCTTCAACCGCGACCCGGATTTCTACGGCTTCTACCGCTCGCTGCAGGCCTATCAGAAATCCCTGGGCGACGGCGGCTCGACCCTGGTGCTGTCGCCGGACAGCGACTTCTTTCGCTACTTCCGCGACCAGCGCGGCACCGACAGCCAGGGCCAGCGTCCGCCGAGCCCGAACGCGGCGCCGCGCCGCTAGCGGTGTTATGCTTGAAGCGTGGCCGCGAGCGGCTTACATCGAGGGCTGAGGCCATCCTCGCCCCAAGGAGAAGGAATCCCGTGATCTTGCGTTGGAAAGCGGCTTTGGCCGTGGCCCTGGCGACCCCGCTAGTCGTCCTGCAACCCGTTGACCTTTCGGCCCAGAACCGTAGTGCCAGCGTGCCGCCGGCGCAGGGCTTCGCCGATTTGGCCGAACGCCTGCTGCCGGCCGTGGTCAACATCTCGACCACCCAGACCATCCGCTCCGAGCGCGGCCCCCAGACTCCGGGTGAGCGGCGCCGCGGCCAGGGTCAGGGCCCGCAGGGCCAGGGACCGGAGGTGCCGCAGTTCCCGCCGGGCTCGCCCTTCGAGGAGTTCTTCCGCGAGTTCTTCGACCGCCAGGGCCGCGGCGGCCAGCCGGGTGAGCGTCCCGAAGCACCGTCGCGCCGCGCCCAGTCGCTGGGCTCGGGCTTCATCATCGATCCCTCGGGCTTCGTGGTGACCAACAACCACGTCATCGCCGAGGCCGACGAGATCCGCGTCACCC
This sequence comes from Alphaproteobacteria bacterium, assembly GCA_016869415.1. Classification (GTDB taxonomy): domain Bacteria; phylum Pseudomonadota; class Alphaproteobacteria; order CACIAM-22H2; family CACIAM-22H2; genus VGEI01. Next base: position 23,275 of record VGEI01000012.1, on the reverse strand, counting down.
TGCAGGACAACACCCAGCTCACCGCCAAGGTGGTGGGCCGCGACGCCAAGACCGATCTCGCCCTGCTCAAGGTCGAGCCGGCCAAGCCGCTGCCCGCCGTCAAGTTCGGCGACAGCGACCGGGCGCGCGTCGGCGACTGGATCATGGCCATCGGCAACCCCTTCGGCCTCGGCGGCTCGGTCACCGTCGGCATCGTCTCGGCCCGCGCTCGCGACATCAACGCCGGCCCTTACGACGACTTCCTGCAGACCGACGCCTCGATCAACCGCGGCAATTCCGGCGGCCCGATGTTCAACATGGCGGGCGAGGTGATCGGCATCAACACGGCGATCTACTCGCCCACCGGCGGCTCGGTCGGCATCGGCTTCGCCGTGCCCTCGACCCTGGCGCGCAACGTTGTCGAGCAGCTGCAGAAATTCGGCAAGACGCGGCGCGGCTGGCTGGGTGTCAACATCCAGTCGGTGACCGACGAGATCGCCGAGAGCCTCGGCCTCGACAAGGCCAAGGGCGCGCTCGTCGCCCGCGTGACGGAAAAGGGTCCGGCCGACGCCGGCAAGATCCTGCCCGGCGACGTGGTGATCAAGTTCGACGGGCGCGACGTCAGCGAGATGCGCCGCCTGCCGCGCATGGTGGCCGAGACGGCGGTCGACAAGATCGTGGACGTCGTGGTCTGGCGCAAGGGCCGCGAGGTGCCGCTGAAGATCAAGCTCGGCGAGCTGCCCGAGGACGACCAGCTGGCCGCAGCACCGCGCGGCGACCAAGGCGGATCTGGCCAGCGCGCGCCGGGCTCGCCGGCGACGGTCGACACGCTCGGCATGTCGTTGACCCAGCTCACCGCCGAGCTGCGCGAGCGCTACGAGATCCCGGAGAAGACCCGCGGCGTGCTGATCACCAAGGTCACCGAAGGCTCGACCGCCGCCGAGCGCGACCTGCGCGCCGGCGACGTCATTGTCGAGGTGGCGCAGGAGGAGGTCACCGCGCCTGCCCAGGTGGTTAGGAAAGTCACCGAGGCGGGTTCGGCCGGCCGCAAGAGCGTGCTGGTCATGGTCGAGCGCCGCGGCGAGCAGCGCTTCGTCGGCCTGCCGGTGGAAAGCCAGCGCCGCTGACGGCCCGCGGCAGCGGCCGGGAGGCAAACGGCGGGGCGGACCATCGGGTCCGCCCCGTTTTTCTTAGGTGCGCCCCATCCTTAGTGCCATCGCGCTTTCCCATTCGGCGCGCGGCTTGAAGCCGGGCAGGGCGCGGGCCTGTTTCTCGGCGCGCGTCCAGATCTCCGCCTCGGACTGCGTGAGATCGAGCGGCTCGCGGCAAGGCTGGTCCACGTACCAGGGCGTGTCGAGGAACAGCTCGATGCGGTTTCCCTCGGGATCACGGAAGTAGAGGGAGAGCGCGTTGCCATGGGTGACGGGCGCCACCTCGGTCACCGCCTCCTTGGCGAGGCCGCGATGGAATTCGCGCAAAGCGGCGAGGTGCGGGACGCGGAAGGAGATCTGGTTGACGGTGTTGAAGACCGGGTTTGGTGGCCGGCCCGTGGCCAGCACGATCTGGTGGTGCTCCTTGGGGTCGCGCGACAGGAAGACGAGATCGACGGGGCCGAGACTGCCGCGATCGGTCACCGTGAAGCCGAGGAAGCGGGCATAGAAATCCTCCATGCGCTTGATGTCGGTGACATAGAGCCCGATATGGCTAAAGGCGAGGTTGGGAGCGGCCATTGCGGCTTCCTTGCGCGGGTTCAGGCGCCGCGCACCCGGTCGGTCAGCGCGCCGGCATTGCCGGGGATTGTAGCGCCGCGCCGCATGCCCGTCCGGTCGGACCGGGACTAGGGGCTGCTCTTCGACGGAAGAGGCCGCCGCCCGCCGATGCTGGGGCCGGGCATAGGCCTGCCTCCACCCTGGACCGGATGATTGGGCGTTATCTCGGCCTCATGCGGCAGACTGCAGCGCGCCCGATTGTCGAAAGGTCAGAGCAGACGGACGGCACGGGCCTCGCGGCCCTTGTTCGTCGTCGCCACGGCCAGCGCCACGCGCTGGTCGGTGTCGATCGCGGCGATACCCGCCCGGCGCAGATAGTCGACATGGACAAAGACGTCGGCCCCGCCGTCATCGGCGGTGACGAAGCCATAGCCGCGCTCCGGGCTGAACCATTTGACCGTGCCTTCGACCTCAACGGTGTTGGCTAGGCTGGCTGTATCGATCGGGGCGGGACGGCCGGGGGCGGGACGGTTGCCCATAGGGGCCGCTCCGCCGTCGCCGACCGAGAGTACGCGGGTGACCTGGGGCCCTTTCTTGCCGGCCCCGATCTCGCACTTCAGCGTGGCCCCTTCCCGGGGGGCGGGCAGGCCGGCCTGCTCGAGGGCCGAGATGTGCAGGAAGGCTTCGCTGCCGTCGGACACGGCGACAAAGCCGAAGCCTTTGGTGGTGTTGAACCATTTGACGACGGCTTCGACGGTCTGGCCGGAACCGGGGGGCTGGTAGGGGGGCATAGTCGCTCAGGGTCTCCACTTCGATCCCCGAACCTATAGCGAACCCGGGATAAGCCGTCTCGCAAATTCCGCGCGGTCTCAAGCACCGTCTTACGACTAAAGGGCAGGGGACTTGCGGGGGAAGGCCCTGGTTTCGCCAGTTTCCCAACGAGATCATCCAGCGGCGAATTGTCAAAGAACGGCTCCAGGAGTATCGTCCGCCGGTTTTGCCGGGTGCCCGGGCCAAGGATGCGCGATGACCGCGACCCTCGGGACCCTCAGGGGGAGAGTAATGCGACGGCGTGCCTCAAGGGGCGCTGCGCTTGGACGCGCCGCGGCGATCGCGTTGATCGCCGCCGGTCTCGCATCCTCCGAGCCTTTCGCGCAAGCGTTAACGGAGACTAGGCCGTTAACGGAGAACAGCACGTCAACGCCTGTGGCGGACGATGACCCGTCTGCCGAGCCGCTTCGCCTGGTCGGTGACGGCTCCATCCGCCTCGGGCTGCTGTTGGCCGGTGGCCGCCATGCGGCGGCGTCCGAGGACATCGCCGCCGGGGTGGCGCTGGCCCTGGCCGAGGTCAATGAGCGGGTGGGCGGCCGCAAGGTCACCCTGCTGCGCGAAGACGCCTCGCGGCACAACGGCGAGACGGCGGAGAAGGCCCGCCGGCTGATCGCCGCCGGCGCCGATATCCTGATCGGGCCGGCACGCCCGGTGGACATGCCGGCGGTCCGCGACCTGGTCGATCGAGAGCGCATCCCGCTGGTGGTGCCGATCCCGGGGGCGCGAACCCTCGCGGCCCTCAAATGCAGCCCGTTCGTGCTGCACCTGACACCGGCCGAAGATCAGATTGCGGCGCCGCTCGGCACCTGGATAGGCGAGCGCAAGACGGCCAAGCGTATCTACCTGCTGGCACCCGACGAGAGCCCGGCCCGGGAAACCGTGGCGGCCTTCAAGAAGAGCTTCGTCGCGGCGGGCGGCGAGATCGTCGGCGAGGAATACGTCTCCGCCCCCAACCCCGATTTCGCGCCCTACCTCGCCAAGCTCCGGCTGATGGACGCCGATTCCGTCTACACCTTGTTCCAGGGCGAGCCGGCTGGGATCTTCGCCCGCCAGTTTGAGTCCATGGGCCTGACCAAGCGCGTCGCGGTCTTCGGTCCGTGGCCGGTCGGCGTCCATCCGGAGAAGGCGGCGGTGACCGGCGCCTTCGACTATGCGCCGTCGCTCGACACGCCCGAGAACCGCAGCTTCCGCGAGGCCTTCTCCCGGCTGTTCGCCCGCCTGCCGACCGAGCACGCGGCGCGCGGCTATGACGCCGCGCGGGCGGTGATCGAGGCGCTGACGGTTACCGACGGCAGGACCGACGACCGTGCGATGTTCGCCGCCATCCTGGCGCATGTCTGGTTCATCGGGCCGCGCGGGGCGATCCGCGCCGATCCGCGCCGGCCGTCGATGCCGGAGCGGCTCTACATCGTGCGCGCCGAGGAGGGATCGGAAGGCACGAGGTATGAAGTCCTCGACCGCGTCAACGGCAACGGGGCCGATCTCTGCGGTGTGACCAAGAGCGGCTGAGGCTCAAAGCTCTCACGTGCCCATCGAGGTAGATGGGTCGACACCCCTGCTGCAGGCGTTGCGCCGCTGCGGCCGCTGCTTTACCAATTTCACCGACACGGCCGAGGGAGGAACTCATGCCAGATTTCGTCACGACGGCGCGCCGCGGCGCGCTGGCGGCCCTGCTTGCAAGCATCGCCCTGGCGGGCAGCGCTCTCGCACAGCCGGCCGCGCAGTGGCCGGACAAGCCGGTGCGCCTGCTGGTGCCCGTCGGGCCGGGCGGTGCCGCGGACACGCTGTCGCGCAACCTGTCGAACGGCTTCCAGCAGTTCGGCAACGGTCATCCGCTGGTGGTCGAGAACCGGGTCGGTGCGGGCGGCACCATCGCCGCGTCCGCCGTGGTGCGCGAGAAGCCGGACGGCTACACGCTGTTCCTCGCCGAGGTCGGCCCCAATGCCGTATCGCACACCCTGGCGGCGAACCTGCCTTACGATCCGAACAAGGCATTCACCCACATCATCCACCTGGTCAACCTGCCGGCGGTGGTCCTGATCCGGCCGTCGCTGCCTTACAACACGCTGGCCGAGTTCATCGCCGCGGCCAAGCAGCAGCCCGACAAGTTCACCTACGCCTCGGCGGGGCTGGGCAACTGGACGCACCTGTTCATGGCCTATCTCAATAGTCAGGCGGGCATCGAGGTGCGGAACGTGGTCTACCGCTCCGGCTCGGAGATGCTCACTGCCCTGCTGCGCGGCGAGGCGGACACGGCGATCATCACCGTCTCGACCTCGCTCGGCCAGATCCGCGAAGGCAAGGTACGGGCCCTGGCCGGGACGCCGCCCACCCAGATCGCGCAGCTGCCCGGCACGCCGCCGGCGGCGCAGACGCTGCGTGGCTTCGACGTCAACGTCTGGCACGGCATCTCCGCGCCGGCCGGCATGGACCCGGCGCTGGTCGCCCGCATCAACGGCATTTTCAACCAGGTGCTGCAGGTGCCGGCGGTGCGCGCCGCCATCGTCGAGGCGCAGGCCGCGACCATCGTCGGCGGCACGCCGCAGCAATTCGATGCCTTCGTCAAGGGCGAGCTGCAGCGCTGGCCGGCCGTAGTCAAGGCCGCCGGCATCAAGCCGGAGTGAAACCAACCCTCTCCGCGCTCGGCGCTCGCGAAGCGAGGCACCTTAGCGGAGAGGGTTTATCGAACGTGCTTTCTCAAGAACTCGCCGACCAGGGTGTTGAAGGCGGTGGCGTCCTCAAAATAGGTCGAGTGGCCGAGCCCGGGCAGCACCTTGAGTTCGGCGCCGGGAATCATCTTGGCGAGATAGGGTAGAAGCGAGGCGGCGACGATCTGGTCGTTGCTGCCGCCCAGCACCAGGGTGGGGATCGACCAGCCCTTGAGCAGAGCCGGATCGACACGCGTTTCCGGCGCCGTGAGGATCGGCGGGCCGCCGTAGTCGAACTCGGTGTTGAAGGCCTGGATCTGGGCATAAAGGCTGGCCAGTGCGGGCTGGCGCTGCGGGAAGGTCGGCTCGAGCGCCAGGGTGGCGAGCGAGCCGACCTGCGCCGCCACGCCGAGCACCTCGCCCAGCCCCTTGGCGATGGTCTCGTCGTAGAGGCCGCCGGTGGTACCGCAGAGCACCAGTCCGGTCACCCGCTGGGGGAATTTGAGAGCGAAACCGAGGCCCGTGCGTCCACCCATCGACTGGCAGACCAGGGTAGCCCGCCCGATCCTGGCATCGTCGAGGATGGCGGCCAGATCATCCGCGAAACGCCGCGGGTCGAAATCCTCCCGGCTGTCGCAGTGCGAGCGGGCGAAGCCGCGATGGTCGAAGGTGACCACGCGATAGTCGGCGGAGAAGACCGGAACCTGCTGCCACCAGCTGGCGGCGTTGCCGCCGCGGCCATGCGCCAGGACGACCGCCGGTTTGGCGGCGTCGCCGTGCAGCTGGTAGTAGAGCGAGGCGCCGTTGACCTTGATCGAGGGCATGGGGTCAGACCTTCAGCCGAACGCCGGCGTTGACGCCGTCGAGAACGAGCTGAACGGCAATAGCTGCGAGCAGGATGCCAAGCACGCGGGTGATGACGTTGACCCCAGTCCGGCCGAGTACCTTTACCACATGCGAGGCGAGCAGCAGCAAGACAAGAGTTATCGCCAGCACCGCCAGCAGGACGAGAATCACCCCAGCAGCACCTAGCACCTCCTGTTCGGCACGGCTCATCAGCAGGACCATGGTGGTCAGCGCCCCCGGGCCGGCAATCAGCGGGATGGCGACCGGGAAGACGGAGATATCGGCGCTCTCCCCGGCCTCCTCGGCTTCGCTCTGGGTCAGGGCGCGGAAGCCGGTTTGCCGGGCGAAAAGCATGTCGATGGCCAGCAGGAACAGCAGCGCTCCGCCCGCGATACGGAACGCCGGCAAACTGACGCTGAGGGCCCGCAGGATGAACTCGCCGGCGAAGGCGAAGACGAGCAGAACGCCGGCGGCGATGGCCACGCCGCGTAGCGCCATGCGCTTGCGATACTCGGCGCCGGTACCCCGCGTCAGCCCGGCGAAGAGCGCGGCCGTGCCGACCGGATCGACGATCACCACCAGTGCTGTGAAGTAATAGGCTAGCGTGCGGAGCATGACGGCAGGGTAACCGCCTCGCCCGATCCGGGCAAAGCGGCTCTAAAGTGCGCCCGCCAGCGCTGCCCGATACATGCGGCTGAGCTCAGCGACGCCGATCTTCACCGGGTTGCCGCCGGTGCAGGGATCGACCAGCGCCATTTCCGAGAACTTGGCTACGTGGCCGTCGTTCATGCCGAGATCCTTGAGGGTGTGCGGGATGCCGATTTGCTGGCGCAAGCTCAGCACCCAGTCCATGACGCCGTTCCACGACGCATCCTTGAGGCCGATATAGCGGCCAAGGCGCACCATCTTCTCCTCGATAGCCGGACGGTTGAAGGCGAAGACATAGGGCATGACGACGGCATTGGTCAGGCCGTGATGGGTGTCGAGCACCGAGCCGAGAGGGTGAGAAAGCGAGTGGATGGCGCCGAGCCCTTTCTGGAAAGCGGTCGAGCCCATGCCGGCCGCGGCCATCATGTGCGCGCGAGCTTCGATATCCTTGCCGTTGGAAACGGCCTTGGGCAGCCAGGCGGCAATCAGCCGCGTGCCTTCGACTGCGACGCCGTCGGCGTAGGGGTGATAGAAGGGCGCGCAATAGGCCTCGAGGCAGTGGGCGAGCGCGTCCATGCCAGTCGCCGCGGTGATGTGCGGCGGCAATCCGACGGTGAGCTCGGGGTCGGCGATGACCACGGCCGGCATCATCTTCGGGTGGAAGATGATCTTCTTGGTGTGGGTGCTCTCGTCGGTGATGACGCCGGCCCGGCCGGTCTCCGAGCCGGTTCCCGACGTGGTCGGCACGGCGACCACCGGCTTGATGCCAGCAGGGTCGGCCCGGGTCCACCAGTCGCCGATGTCCTCGAAGTCCCACATCGGCCGGGTCTGGCCGGCCATGAAAGCGATGACCTTGGCGCAGTCGAGGGCGCTGCCGCCACCGAAGGCGATGACGCCGTCATGCTTGCCGGCGCGAAAGGCTTTGAGCCCGTCCTCCACGTTCCTGGCCACCGGATTGCCGCGCAAGTCCGAGAACAGCGCCACGCCCAGCCCGGCGTCCTTGCAGGCTTTGAGCGCGTTGGCGACCATCGGCAGCTTGGCGAGGCCGGGGTCGGTGACCAGCAGCGGACTTTCGATGCCGGCGGTCTCGCAGGCCTTGGGCAGCTCGGCGATGCGGCCGGCGCCGAAGCGGATGGAGGTGGGATAGTTCCAGTTACCCTTGAGTGAGATCGTGTCGCTCATTGCATGTCTTTCCGGGGGCCTTGCTGATGGGAGCCATGGCGATACACCGGACATGGCAGCCCTGCAAGGGCGCGGCTTGTTCGGGCGAAAGGGCGCCGTTAACGTCGCGCCATGCTGCCCAGCTCGGCCAATCTCGTTGCCTTCGCCCTGGTCTCGTTCGGCATGGTGCTCACGCCGGGGCCGAACATGCTCTACCTGATCTCGCGCTCGCTCTCTCAGGGGCGCGTGGCGGGGCTGATCTCGCTGGGCGGCGTGGGGCTGGGCTTCGTCTTCTACATGCTCTGCGCCGCCTTCGGCATCACGGCACTGCTCTTTGCCGTGCCCTACGCCTACGATGCGTTGCGTTTCGGCGGCGCTGCCTACCTGCTTTGGCTGGCCTGGCAGGCGGTGAAGCCGGGCGGCCGCTCGCCTTTCGAGATTCAGGCCTTGCCGCAGGATAGCCCGCGCAAGCTCTTCGCCATGGGCTTCGTCACCAACCTGCTCAACCCCAAGATCGCCATGCTCTATCTGGCGCTGCTGCCACAGTTCCTCAGCGCGCCGGAGGGTGCCCGCGATGTGCTGACCCAGTCGCTGGTGCTGGGCTTCACCCAGATCGCCATCAGCGTATCGGTGAATGCGCTCATCGCCATCACCGCCGGCACGATCGCCGGTTTCCTGATAGGACGGCCGCTCTGGCTGCTGGTGCAGCGCTGGCTGATGGGTACGGTACTGGCCGGCCTCGCCATCAAGATGGCGACGGAAGCGCGCCGCTAGATTCTCGTCCTCAGGTGGAACGATTTCGGCCGGGTCAGATAGTCGAAGCCGAGCTTCGACAGCGTGCAGCCGCGGCCTGAATCCTTGACCCCGGTCCAGGCCAGGGCCGGGTCGAGGTAGTCGCAGCGATTCATGAACCAGGTGCCGGTCTCCACGGCATCGCCGATGCGCAGGGCGGCGTCGGCATCCGCCGTCCAGATCGCGGCTGTGAGCCCGTACTGGCTGTCGTTCATCAGCTTGATCGCCTCGTCGTCCGAACCAACCTTCATGATGCCGATCACCGGCCCGAAGCTCTCCTCGGTCATCACCCGCATCGAGTGGTCGACGCCGGTCAGCACCTGGGGTGCGAGATAGGCCGAGCCAGGCTTGTCGGCCGGAAAATTCTTGGGATCTATGTGGGCTTTGGCGCCGGCCTTCACGGCGTCGGCGATCTGGCCCCGCACGAAATCGGCGGCCGAAGCGCGGACCATCGGCCCCAGCGTGGTCTCCGGGTCGAGCGGGTTGCCCAGCTTGTACTGCCTGGTGAGTGCCACGAAGCCCTCGACGAACTTGTCGTAGACGGAGGCGTGCGCGTAGATGCGCTCGATGCCGCAGCAGGACTGGCCCGAATTGAAGAAGGCGCCGTCGACCAGGTTCTCGACCGCATGCGCGAGGTTGGCGTCGGGCCGCACATAGGCGGGATCCTTGCCGCCCAATTCGAGGCCGGTGCCGATGAAACGCTCCGAAGCAGCCTTCTGCACGGCATGGCCGCCCTCGACCGAGCCGGTGAAGGCGACGAAATCGACCTCGGGGGCGCGGATCACCGCTTCGGTATCGGCATGGGAGAGGTGCAGAACCTGAAACACGCCTGCCGGCAGGCCGGCGGCCTTGAAGCCCTCGGCGAAGCGCTCGGCAACCAGCGGCGTCTGCGCCGAATGCTTGAGGATCACCGCATTGCCGGCCAGCAATGCCGGGACCACGGCATTGACCGCCGTCAGGTAGGGGTAGTTCCACGGCGCCACGACGAAGACCACGCCGAGCGGCTCGTGGCGGATGAAACGGGTGAAGTTCTCCTTGGGCTCAAGCTTGGTGTCGGCCAGTGCCGCCGGGGCGGCGCCGATCATGAAGCGCGAGCGCTCGGCCAGGCCGCCGACCTCGCCCGGCGTGTACTTGATCGGCCTTCCCATCTGCCTGGTCAGCTCTTCGGCGATGGCCGGCTTCCTCGCCTCCATCGCCTCGACGAACCTGGTCATCAGGGCGCAGCGCTCGGCCACGCTGGTGTTGCGCCAGACGGTGGCGGCCTGGCGTGCGGCCTTCAGGGCGCTGGCGATCTCAGCCGAGCCCGCCAGCGGGCGCTCGCAGACGATGGAGCCATCGATAGGGGAGATTGTTCTTAGGGAGGGCATTGTTGTCGGAGTCTCGTCTTTCTTTCCGTCATGGCCGGGCGAAGTCCCGGCCATCCACGTGGATGCCCGGGTCAAGCCCGGGCATGACGATTGAATTTGGGGCTAGATGATCTCGAAGTAACGGTCCAGTTCCCAGTCGGTGATCGCCTTGCGGAACTCGCGCTCTTCCCAGTTGCGCGAAGCGGCGTAGTGATCGACGAATGCGTCGCCGAAGAGCGAGCGCGCCGCCTTCGAGGCTTTCAGGCGCTCGGAGGCTTCCATCAGGGTGCGCGGCAGGTCGTGCTTGGCCGGATGCTCCATCTCATAGGCGTTGCCCTTGATCGGCTCGCCGAGCTTGAGCTTGTTCTCGATACCCCAGAGGCCGGAGCCCAGGGCCGCGGCGCAGGCGAGGTAGGGATTGCCGTCGGCTGCGGCCACCCGGTACTCGACGCGCTGCGACTTGGCCGAGCCGGGAATGACGCGCAGCGCCGTGGTGCGGTTTTCCACGCTCCAGGTCGCCGAGGTCGGCGCCCAGAATCCGGGGATCAGGCGGCGGAAGGAATTCACCGTCGGCGCCACCATGGCCAGCAGCTCCGGCATCAGCGCCTGCTGGCCGGCGACGAACTGGCGCATGGTCTCGCTCATCTTGTGCGGCGCGTTCTCGTCATGGAAGGCCGAGGTGACGCCCTTCTTGCCGCCCTTCTTCTGCAGCGACATGTGGATATGGCCGCCGCAGCCCGGCCAGTCCTTCGACCACTTCGCCATGAAGCTGGCGAGCAGGTTGCGGCGCTGGCAGATGACCTTGGTGAAGGTCTTGAACAGCGCCGCCTTGTCGGCGCTGGCGATACCGCTGTCGACCTTGATCGCCGCCTCGAGCACGCCTGCACCGGTCTCGGTGTGCAGGCCCTCGACCGGCACGTCCATGGTGCCGAGGGTGCTGAGCAGGTCATGGTAGAACTCGGCATGCACCGAGTTGCGCAGCACCGAATAGCCGAAATAGCCGGGCGAAAGCGGCTTGAGATCCTTGTAGCGCTTGGCCCGGATGCTGTGCGGCGTTTCGTCGAAGACGAAGAACTCGTACTCGACGGCGTACCAGACCTCGAAGCCCATCTTGTCGGCCTTGGCCAGCATCCTGCGCATCAGGCCGCGTGGGCAGATCGGCTCGGCCTTGTCGGAGAACTCGCCGAGGAAGAAGAGGGTGTTCTCGAAAGGCAGCTCGCGGCAGGTGTCGGGCAGCAGGCGGACCGGCGCGTCGGGATAGGCGGTGTGCCAGCCGGTGTAGGTGACGTTGTCGTAGAGCTGGTCGTTCATGTCCCAGCCGAGGACCACGTCGCAGAAGCCCATGCCGCCGTCGAGGGCGGAGAAGAACTTGTCCTTGTGCAGGTACTTGCCGCGCAGGATGCCGTCGGCGTCGAAGACGCCGACTTTCACATGGGAAAGACTGCGCTCGCGCACGATGCGCCGCGCGTCGTCCGCGGTCTTGACCTGGCTCGGCTGCATGAAACCCCCTGGCGCCCCCTGTTTCCGGCAACGGTGGCCGGGCGCTGCGACAAAAGTGTAACTAAACGAACGGCGGCGGTTTGGGAAGGCCGCCCGGGACCGTAGACTGCCGCAAATGACGACTCCGATCATCATCGACTGCGACCCCGGCCAGGACGATGCCGTGGCCGTGTTGACCGCTTTGGGCTCGCCCGAGCTCGACGTCCTGGCGATCACCGCCGTGCACGGCAATGTGCCGCTCGCCCGTACCGCGCCCAATGCACGGGCCCTGGTCGAGTTCGCCGGCCGGCCGGAGGTTCCCGTCCATGCCGGCTGCGACCGGCCGCTGCGCCGCCCGGCCATCCATGCCGTGCGCATCCACGGCGAAAGCGGCTTGCGCGGCTTCGAGCCGCCGCCGGCCAGACGGCCGGTGGAGGCGGCCCATGCCGCCGAGTTCATCGTCGAGACGCTCAAGGCCAGCGAAGACGTGGTCCTGGCCGCTCTCGGGCCGCTGACCAATTTGGCGTCGGCCTTCACCTGGGCGCCGGAGGTGGCGAAGCGGGTGAAGCAGATCGTGTTGATGGGCGGCGGTCGTGGCGTGGGCAACGTCACGCCGGTCGCCGAGTTCAATATCTATGTGGATCCCGAGGCGGCGGACATCGTCTTTCGGGCCGGCGCACCGATCGTGATGATCGGCCTCGACACGACTTGGCAGGCGCTGGCCACGCCGCCGCGTCTTGCGGCGTGGCGCAAGAAGGGCGGCAAGGCCGGGCAGGCGGCTGCCGCCATGTACGACAACCCCGCCCGTTTCGACGCCAAGCGCTACGGCGAGGAGGGGCTGCCGCTGCACGATCCCTGCGTCATTGCCTACCTGCTGCGCCCCGACCTGTTCGACGGCCGGCACTGTCATGTGGCGGTCGAGACCGGCTCGCCGCTGACCCTCGGTCAGACTGTGGTCGACTGGTGGGGCACGACCGGCCAGGCGGCCAACGCCACGGTGCTCAGCCGGGTCGATGCCGACGGTTATTTCAGGCTGCTGACCGAGCGTCTGGCGCGTCTCGGTTAGTGACGATCTACTGCTTGCTCAGGTTGGGCCAGTTGCCGTCGGCCTTGGCGATATTGCCCGAGGTGTCGAGCAGCCAGCGCAGCTGCACAGTGCGGCTGTAGTTGAGATACAGCTTGCCGTTGATGATCCTCCAGGCGTCCGGGTCGATCGGCGCGGTGTAGTTGTTGGACACGGCCCAGGCGCAGAAACCGCCGTATTGCGGCGCGTATTTCATCGGGTCGGCGGCGAAGGCGTCGCGGTTGGCGGCCGAGGCAAAACGCCATTCCGCACCGTTCCACCGGTGGACGAATTGCGGCGAGCCGGCCACGGCCTTGCCCTCGGTGAAATAGGCGACGACGTCGGTGCCGCGCACGGCGGCGCCGCCTTCGGCGTTGACTTTGTCGGCCCAGGCTGGCGCGGCCAGCAGCCAGGCGGCGAGCACGGCAATGAGCAGTTTCATGACCAGAGCTTACGCGAAGCGGCCGGACAGGCCAGTCACGAAGCGGTGAGTCACGGTTTGACCGGCGGCCGGTTCATGAATCTGTGCCGGGGTGTACCGGGGAGGCGGCCCACACCGGCCTTGCGCGGTTGAGAAGCGGCGCCAGCCCCATGGCTTAGAACTACGACGGCGTCGTGCCCTCACTTCACCTCTAGCGCACGCTGCAGGAAGTCCAACCGGTCCTGGCCCCAGAACATCTGTTCGCCGAAAACGTAGGTGGGCGACCCGAACACGCCGCAGTCGATGGCTTCCTGGGTCAGGGCATCGTAGGTGGCCCTGATCTCCGGCGCTGCGGCGCGCTCGAGCAGCTCGTCGGGCGGCAGACCCTTCGCCCGGATGACCGCCTTCACGGTCTCCGGGTCGGCGATGTTGCGCTCCTCGGCCCACACGGCGCGCATCAAGTCGAAGGCCAGGCCTGGCGCCACCGAGCTTCGGTCGTTCGCGGCGGCGAGGATGACCAGGGCAGCGAGAGTAGAATCGACAGGGAAGAATTTCGGCTCGGGATTGAGCTCGATGCCAAGATGGTCGCGCCAGCGGTGAAGCTCCTGCAGGCGGTAGGCGAGGCGCTGCGGTGGCCGCTTGGCCAGCGGCAGGCCGCCGGAGACCGGGAAAATCCTGCCGAAATCGACCGGCTTGAGGTTGAGCGCGCCCTCGCTGGCGAGGATCAGGTCGAGGAAGCGCTGATGGCCCATATAGGCGAAGGGCGAGGACGGCGAGAAGTAGTAGTCGACGAGCTTCAGCATGCTGGTTCCTTCAGGACACGACCTTTGGCCGCCTCGCGTGCCCGCAGTTCTCGCCGCATGATCTTGCCCGTCGCGGTCAGGGGCAGCGACTCCACGAACTCGACCTCCCGAGGATACTCGTGCGCGGCCAGCCGAGTCTTTACGTGGCTCTGCAGAGCAGCCGCGAGCCCGGGCCCGCCCTGGTGCCCCGCTTTGAGCACCACGAACACCTTCACCGCTTCGGTGCGCACGGGATCGGGTACGCCGATAGCGGCGGCCATGGCCACCGCGGGGTGGCGCAACAGGCAGTCCTCGATCTCCGCCGGGCCGATGCGATAGCCGGCCGAGGTGATGACGTCGTCGGCCCGGCCGACATAGTGCAGGTAGCCGTCGGCATCGCGGCGGCCGAGATCGCCGGTCACCATCCAGTCGCCGACGAACTTCTCGGCGGTGGCCCCGGGGTTGCGCCAGTATTCGAGGAACATCACCGGATCGGGCCGGCGCACGGCGATCTGGCCGTTCACGCCGGGCGCGCAGACCCGGCCGTCCTCGTCGATCACCGCCACCTCGTGACCGGGGATGGGGCGGCCCATCGAGCCGGCGCGCACCGGCATGCAGGCGCCGCAATTGCCCACCACCAGGTTGCACTCGGTCTGGCCGTAGAACTCGTTGACGGTCACGCCGAAAACCTGGCGGCCCCAGTCGAGCAGCTCCTCGCCCAGGGTCTCGCCGCCGCTGCCGATCGAGCGCAGCCGGACCTTGTGGCCGGCGGGCGCGCCGGTCTGGCGGATCAGCTTGAGGGCGGTCGGCGGGAAGAAGACGTTGCGTACCCCATGCCGGGCCATCAGGTCGAAGCTCGCCTCGGGGTCGAATTTGCGGAAACGGTGGGCGAGCACGGGCACGCCGTGATGCCAGGCGGGCAGCAGCACATCCAGCAGCCCGCCGATCCAGGCCCAGTCGGCCGGCGTCCAGAACAGGTCGCCGGGCTGGGGAAAGAAATCATGCGGAAATTCGACGCCCGGCAGATGGCCGAGCAGCACGCGATGGGCGTGCAGCGCACCCTTGGGCGGGCCGGTGGTGCCCGAAGTGAAGATGATCAGGGCAGGATCGTCGGCTGCCGTGTCGACCGGCGTGAAGCTGTCGGCGGCGCGCTCGAGCGTCCCAGCGAAGTCCAAAGTGCCGGAGGGTCCGCCGCCGACCGCGATCAGGGTGGTGAGCTCGGGGAGGCGCTCGCGGATAGCCAGCAGCTTGGGCAGGTTCTCGGCATCGGTGATCACAGCGCGGGCGCCGGAATTGGCCAGCCGGTATTCCAGCGCCTCCTCGCCGAACAGCACGAAGAGCGGGATGGAGATCAGCCCGGCTTTGAACGCCGCGATATGGCTGACCGCCGTCTCGGGCGACTGGCGCAACAGCACGCCGACCCGGTCGCCGCGCTTCAGGCCCCGCGCCGCCAGCGCGTTGGCCAGGCGGTTGGAGAGGTTGCGGATGTCACCGAAAGAGTAGCGGCGGACGGTGCCGTCCTCGTCCTCGCAGATCAGCGCCGGCGCATCGGGACGGGCGGCGGCGTGGCGGTCGCAGGCGTCGACTCCGATGTTGTAGCGCTGGGGAATCCGCCAGCGGAACCGGCGCAGAACCTCGTCGTAACTTGCGGCTGCTTCCAGCATTTTCGCCCCTTGCGCGGCATCATAGCCAGCGCCGTCGCGGCTCGGGTACATATCTTTCCCAAAGGGGAGTCGCGATGTTTCTGCCCGACCTGCTCAAAGGCAAACGCATCCTGATCACCGGCGGCGGGACCGGCCTCGGCAAGAGCATGGGCAAGCGCTTTGTCGAGCTGGGCGCCGAACTGGTGATCTGCGGCCGCCGCCAGCAGGTCCTTGAGGAGACGGCCTGGGAGCTGATGGCCGGGGCGCCCGGCCCGGTGTCCTGGCAGGTCTGCGACATCCGCGACGCGGCCGCGGTCGAGGCCATGATCGACAGGATCTGGGCCGCGCGGCCGCTTGACGCGCTGGTCAACAACGCCGCCGGCAACTTCATCGCCCGCAGCGAGACCCTGAGCCCGCGCGCCGTCGACGCGGTTCTGGGTATCGTGCTGCACGGCTCGGCGTACTGCACTCTGGCCTGCGGCAGACGCTGGCTGGCGGAGGGCCGCAAGGCCAATGTGCTGAGCATCGTCACCACTTATGCGTGGACCGGCTCGGCCTATGTCGTGCCCTCCGCCATGGCCAAGGCCGGGGTGCTGGCGCTCACCCGCAGTCTGGCCGTCGAGTGGGGGCCGCGCGGCATCCGGCTCAATGCCATCGCGCCCGGCCCGTTTCCCACGCAAGGAGCGTGGGAGCGCTTGGTGCCGCGAGCCGACCTGGCCAAGGAGTTCGAGAGCCGCAACGTGCTCGGCCGAGTCGGTGACCACCGCGAGCTGGCTGACCTCGCGACCTTCCTGGTCTCCGACCGCTCCGGCTATATCACCGGCGAGGTGGTGACCATCGATGGCGGCGAATGGCTCAAGGGGGCCGGGCAGTTCAACTTCCTCGACCGCCTGACGGACGACGAGTGGGAAGCGATGCGCCCGAAAAAAGGTTAGTCTCCGGCACGATGAACGAGAAGACCGGCATTACGATTCCGGCCGAGGTGGCCTCGCCACCCGAACCCGCCGCCAAGCGTATGGGCGTACCGGCGCGCATGATCATTTTCGGCAACGAGAAAGGGGGCTCGGGCAAGTCGACACTCGCCATGCACGTCGTGGTGGGGCTGCTGCGCGCCGGGCACAAGGTCGGCAGCATCGACGTCGATTCGCGCCAGGCGACGCTCACCCGCTATCTCGAGAACCGGGCCATGATCGCCGACACCAAGGGCTTCAACCTGCCGCTGCCCGAGCACCGGCTGGTCATCCGCTCGGAGAGGAGCCCCGACGAGGATGCCGAGCGCTTCAACCAGGCGGTCGACGCGCTGTCACGGACCTGCAACGTCGTGGTGGTCGACACGCCGGGTTCCGACGCGCCGCTGTCGCGCCTCGCCCATTCCTATGCCGACACGCTGGTGACGCCGATGAACGACTCGTTCGTCGACCTCGACCTGCTGGCCAAGGTCGATCCCGAGACCTTCGAGGTCATCTGCCCCAGCGCCTACGCCGAGATGGTATGGGAACAGCGCAAGAAGCGGATGGCTCGCGACCGCGGCTCGATCGACTGGATCGTGGTGCGCAACCGCCTGTCGACGCTGGATACGCGCAACAAGCGCAACATGGAGAAAGTGCTCGACTCGCTGGCCAAGCGCATCGGCTTCCGCACCGCGCCCGGTTTCGGCGACCGGGTGATCTTCCGCGAGATGTTCCTTTCCGGCCTGACGCTGCTCGACCTGCGGGACACCGGCACGAAGCTGACCATGTCGCATATCGCCGCGCGCCAGGAGGTGAGGGACCTGCTGACGGCGGTGGTCTCCGGACCGGTGCCGGCCGCTGCCCTCGCCTGAGACGATGAGCAAGGTCCCGGCCAAGCCGACGAGTGCGGCGGTTGCGGCGTTCCTCGACAAGGTGAAGTCGACGCCGGCTCTGCGCACCGGCGGCAGCGCCGGCCGGCTGATGTTCGCGATGGACGCCACCGCCTCGCGCGAGCCGACCTGGGACCGCGCCTGCCGGCTGCAAGGCGAGATGTTCACCGCGACGCAGGGGATCGGGCCGCTGGAGATCCAGCTCGTCTGGTATCGCGGCTTCGGCGAGTTCGACGCCAGCCCCTGGCTGGCCAATTCCGCCGAACTGGTGCGCCGCATGACCGGCGTCCAGTGCCACGCCGGCGAGACCCAGATCGCGGCCGTGCTCGAGCATGCCGTCGCCGAGACGCGCCGGAAAAAGGTCAACGCCGTGGTGTTCGTCGGCGATTGCGTCGAGGAGAACGTCGACCGCCTGGCGAAGCTGGCCGGCGATCTCGGCCTCCTAGGCACGCCGGTCTTCGTCTTCCACGAGGGCGGCGAACCGGTGGCGCGCAAGATCCTGGAGGAGATCGCGCGCCTCTCGGGCGGCGCCTACTGCCCGTTCGATGCCGGCAGCGCCGAGATGCTGCGCGACCTGCTGGTGGCGGCGGCCACCTTCGCCGTGGGCGGGCGTAAGGCGCTGGAAGATTTCAACCGCAGGCGCGGCGGGGGCGTCCTGCGGCTCACCCACCGTCCGCGCTGATTCATGTTCCTGTTCTACTTCCTGATCGGCGCCGCCCTGCTGCTGCTCGGCTGGCTGGCCTTGCGCTGGTATGCCGAAGCCAAGCCAGAGCAGATCATCACGGCGGCGAAGTGGGCGGGCGGCATCGTCATCGGCGCTGTGGCGCTGTGGCTGCTGGCCACCGGGCGGCTGAACCAGGCGCTGATCACGGCCAGCGCGCTGGCCCCCCTGTTCGTGCGCTGGAAGGCGCTATGGACCCGCATGAAGAACATGCAAGGGCCGAGCGCCGGAAATCGCTCCGAGGTGGTCAGCGCCTGGTTCCGCATGTCGCTCGATCACGACACCGGCGCCATGGACGGCATGGTGCTGCAGGGCCGCTATCGGGGCCGGCAGCTGAGCAGCCTGTCATTGGCCGATCTCTTGGAGATGCTGCCCGACGTGCGTATCGACGACGCCGAGTCCGCTGCGCTGCTCGAAGCCTATCTCGATCGTGCCCATCCCGACTGGCGCGCCGACGACAGTGGCCCGGCGGCGGACGAAGCACCGCGCGGCGCGCCCTCGGCGGCGATGACCCGCGAAGAGGCCTATCGCATCCTCGGTCTCGAAACCGGGGCTTCGGAGGATCAGGTGCGCGACGCCTACAAGCGCTTGATGAAAAAGATGCACCCCGACCAGGGCGGCTCGTCCTATCTCGCCGCCAAGATCAACCAGGCCAAGGAACTGTTGCTGGGTGGGTAGGGCAGCGGCGCGCCTCGTGCTACCTTTGGCATCGGTCAGAGCGAGAGCGAGGGAGAGAGGGATGAAACGGGCACGGTTGGGCTGGTTTGCGGGTCTATGTGCTCTGCTGCTGCCTGCCGCGGCGCAGGCCATCTGCATCCCCGTCGCCGAAGGCCCGATGCGGCCCACCTTTGCCAGCTACCGGCTCGCCGCCGTGCAGCCGGGCAACGTCTCGCTCACCTATATCGGCCATTCGAGCTTCGTCATCGAGACCGCCGCCGGCGTCACCGCCGTCACCGACTACAACGGCTACATCAAGCCGCCCTTCATTCCGACCGTCGTGTCGATGAACAACGCGCATTCGACGCATTTCACGGAGTTCCCCGAGCCGCAGATCAAGCATGTGTTGCGCGGTTGGGGCACTTACGAGGAGCAGACGCGCTACAACGTGGTCGAGCAGGATCTGCGCGTGCACAACGTGCAGACCAATATCCGCGAATACGGCGGCACGCGCTTCAACGGCAACTCGATCTTCGTCTTCGAGACGGCCGGCATCTGCATTGCCCATCTCGGCCATCTGCATCACACGCTGACCGACAAGCATCTAGGTGCCCTGGGCAAGATCGACGTTCTGCTGGTGCCGGTCGACGGCATGTACACCATGGACCAGTTCGACATGATCGAGGTCATCCAGCAGATCAAACCGTCGATCGTCATTCCCATGCATTTCTTCAGCGAGGCGCGGCTGTCGCGTTTCCTCGCCCGGCTGCAGGCCGAGGCGAACTTTACGGTTTCGCGTAACACCAGCCCCACCTTGACTCTCAACCCGGCGACCATCCCCACCCCGCGCCGGCCCGAGGTCTGGGTTCTGCCCGGAAACTGAAGGCGGAATTCGTCCGCGCCGGCCGGTTCGGATAAGCTCCTAAGAGCTTGATAACTCAGCTTAGTATGCCCACATCACGGGCCTGACCCCGGGTCCGCGGTGCTTGCCTGCCACGCGCCCCCTGTGGCACAAGTCCGCGCTTTCATTCAGGGATTGGGCATTCAGGGATCGGCATGCAAACCCGGGTTCGTAAGGCGATCTTCCCCGTGGGCGGGCTCGGTACGCGGTTTCTGCCCGCTACCAAGGCCATGCCCAAGGAAATGCTGCCGGTGGTCGACAAGCCGCTGATCCAGTATGCGCTGGAAGAGGCGCAGGCCGCCGGCATCGAGGAGTTCGTCTTCGTCACCGGCCGGGGTAAGGGCGCGATCGAGGACCATTTCGACCGCTCGTTCGAGCTCGAGGCGACCCTGCGCGAGCGCAGCAAGCTGGCCGAGCTCGAGGAGCTGCTGCGCTGGGTACCGAGGGCAGGTACCGTGGCCTATACCCGTCAGCAGGAGCCGATGGGCCTCGGCCATGCCGTGTGGTGCGCCCGGCATTTCGTCAACGACGAGCCCTTTGCGGTGCTGTTGGCCGACGACCTGATTTTGTCGAAGCAGCCGTGCTTGAAGCAGATGACCGAGGCGTATGGCCGGGTGGGCGGCAACATGGTCGCGGTCATGGACGTGGCCCGCGAGCATACCAAGCGCTACGGCATCCTCAGCGTCGGCAAGGAGAACGGGCCGCTGGTCGAGGTCAAGGGCCTGGTCGAGAAGCCCAAGCCGGAAGCCGCACCTTCGACTTTGGCGGTGATCGGCCGCTACATCATCCAGCCGCAGGTCTTCGCCCATCTCGACAAGAAGGCGATCGGTGCCGGCGGCGAGATCCAACTCACCGATTCGCTGATTCCGATGATCGGCCAGATGCCGTTCCACGGTTACCGCTTCGAGGGCCAGCGTTTCGACTGCGGCGACAAGGTCGGCTTCTTCGAGGCCAATGTCGCCTTCGCCCTGGCCCGGCCCGACATGGGGCCGGAGGTCCGGCGGATCGTGCAGAATTACGCCAAGGGGTAATGCGTTATCGCCGGGGACCCCCAGGGGACACCGGTCTGACATCTCGGGGGCAATCCCCAGGCAAGAGGGTTTTCGATGAATATCGCGATGATCGGGACGGGCTATGTCGGGCTCGTGACCGGTGCCTGTTTCTCCGAGTTCGGTGTCACCGTCACCTGCGTCGACCAGGACGAGGCCAAAATCGCCCGCCTGATGCGCGGCGAGATGCCGATCTTCGAGCCAGGCCTCGACACGCTGGTCGCCAACAACGTCAAGGCTGGCCGCTTGCGCTTCACCACGGACCTCAAGGCGGCCGTCAAGGATGCCAAGGCCGTGTTCATCGCCGTCGGCACGCCCTCGCGCCGCGGCGACGGCCATGCCGATCTGTCCTACGTCTTCGCCGCGGCCGAGGAAATCGGCCGCGCCATCGACGGCTATACGGTGGTGGTCACCAAGTCGACCGTGCCCGTGGGCACCGGCCGCCAGGTGGCCGAGCGCATCCGCAAGGTGCGCCCCGATGCCGATTTCGACGTGGTCTCAAACCCCGAATTCCTGCGCGAGGGTGCGGCGATCAACGACTTCATGCGGCCGGACCGCGTGGTCATCGGCGCCGAGAGCGAGCGGGCGAGAGAGGTGATGAAGAGCCTCTACCGGCCGCTCTATCTGATCGAGACGCCGATCGTCTTCACCTCGATCGAGACCTCCGAGCTGATCAAGTACGCCGCCAACACCTTCCTCGCGGCCAAGATCACCTTCATCAACGAGATCGCCGATCTCTGCGAAAAGGTCGGCGCCGACGTCCACGACGTCGCCCGCGGCATCGGCCTCGACGGCCGTATTGGCCGCAAGTTCCTGCATCCCGGCCCGGGCTACGGCGGCTCCTGCTTCCCCAAGGACACCCTGGCCCTGGTGCGCACGGCCCAGGAAGCCGGCGCGCCGCTCAAGATTATCGAGACGGTCGTGGCGGTGAACGACGCGCGCAAGAAGGCGATGGCGGCCAAGATCGTCGCCGCCTGCGGCGGCAGCGTGAAGGGCAAGACCATCGGCGTGCTCGGGTTGACCTTCAAGCCGAACACCGACGACATGCGCGATGCGGCAAGCCTCGAGATCCTGCCGGCCTTGCAGGCGGCCGGCGCCAGGGTTCAGGCCTTCGATCCCGAGGGGATGCACGAGGCACGGCAGATGCTGCGCGACGTCGTCATGTGCGACAACGCTTATGCGGCGATGAAGGACGCTGACGCGCTGGTCGTCCTCACCGAATGGAATGAGTTCCGCGCCCTCGATCTCGAGCGGGCGAAGAAGCTGCTGCGGCGGCCGGTCGTGGTCGATCTGCGCAATATCTACGCGCCCAACGAGATGGTGGCGGCAGGATTCGAGTACACCGGCATCGGCCGGCCGACCACGGCGGGTCGGGCAGGGGGCGATTGAGCATGGACGCACTGCGCAACGCGCACCGTTTCGATCCCACGTCGCTGCGCGAGTACGACATCCGCGGCATCGTCGGCAAGACGCTCTCGGCGGCTGACGCGCGGGCGGTCGGGCGCGGCTTCGGCAGCGAGGTCGTGGCCAAGGGCGGCAGACGGGTGGCGGTCGGCCGCGACGGGCGGCTGCATTCGCCGGAACTGTCGGCGGCGTTGATCGAGGGCCTCGTCTCGTGCGGCATCGAGGTCACCGATGTCGGCATGGGGCCGAGTCCCAAGCTCTACTTCGCTACGCGCGAGTACGGCTACGACGGCGGCGTCATGGTCACCGGCTCGCACAACCCCTCCGACTACAACGGCTTCAAGATGATGCTGGGCAAGGCCAGCTTCTGGGGCGAGCAGATACAAGCACTCGGCCGGCGCGCTGCCGCGGGCGATTTCGCCGTCGGTCAGGGTTCGGTCATCGCGCGCGACGTCGATGCCGCCTATGTCGAGCGCCTGCGCCGCGACTTCCGCGGCGACAGGCATCTCACCATCGTTTGGGATTGCGGCAACGGCGCCGCCGGTCCGGCGACCGAGGCGCTGGTCAAGACACTGCCGGGCAAGCACATCGTGCTCAACGGCGAAGTCGACGGAACCTTTCCGGCCCACCATCCCGACCCGACGGTCGAGAAGAACCTCGAGCAACTCAAGCACGCGGTGCGTGAGCACCGGGCGGATGCCGGCATTGCCTTCGACGGCGACGGCGACCGTATCGGCGTGGTCGATGGCCAGGGACGGGTGCTCTGGGGCGACCAGATCCTTTCCGTTCTGGCGAGTGACGTCCTGGCCGAGCGGCCGGGTGCCACCATCATCGCCGACGTCAAGGCGAGCCAGGCGCTGTTCGACGAGATCGCGAGCATGGGCGGAAAGCCGCTGATGTGGAAGACCGGCCATTCGATCATCAAGACCAAGATGGCGGAGATCGGCTCGCCGCTGGCCGGTGAGATGAGTGGGCACATCTTTTTTGCCGACAAATGGTACGGCTTCGACGACGCGCTCTATGCCGCGATCCGCCTGCTCTCGATCCTGGCGCGTTCGGACCGGAGCCTGGCGCAGAGGCGCGACGCGCTGCCCCAGGTGATGAACACGCCGGAACTGCGCTTCCCCTGCCCGGAGGAGCGCAAGTTCAAAGTGCCGGAGGAGGTCAAGGCCCGCCTGAAGGCGGGCGGCGCCAGGTTCAGCGACATCGATGGCGTGCGGGTCACGACGCCGGATGGCTGGTGGCTGCTGCGCGCTTCCAACACCCAGGACGTGCTGGTGGCGCGCTGCGAGGCGAGGGATGCCGCCGGCCTGGCCCGCCTCAAGAGCGGATTGGTCGAAGCGCTGGCGCCGAGC
>VGEI01000011.1 GCA_016869415.1 Alphaproteobacteria bacterium | reverse complement strand
CGAGCTGCCACTCGATCGCAAATGCCACGGGCGGCACACGCGCCTTGGATGAATGGTATCGAAAGTACGCCGCCCGCGAGATGAAGGACGTGAAGTTCTGCTTCGCCTTCCTGCACGATCCCGGCGCGTTGCACCTGAAGAAAAAAGTCACGCACCCCGATCAGCTCAAGGGGATGAAGATCCGCCCGGCCCAGGCGACCATGGCGAACTTCATGACGTCTCTCGGGGCAAGCACGGTGCAGGCCTCGGCGCCTGAGGTGCAGCAGGTTCTTGAGCGCGGCGTGGCCGACGGTGTCACCTTCCCCTGGGGCTCGGTCTTCACCTTCAAGTTCGAGAACGCGGTGAAGTTCCACATGGACGTGCCGTTCTACGTCACGACCTTCGCCTATCTGATCAGCCCGGCGGCCTACAACAAGCTGTCGGCCAACCAGAAGAAGGTCATGGACGATCACTGCTCGAACGAATGGGCCGGCAAGACCGCCGACCCGTGGGCCGCGATCGAGGATAGCGGCCGGGCGCGTATGAAGGCGCTTTCGGATCATGACGTCTACAAGATCAGCGATGCCGAACTGGCGGCGTGGAGAAAGGCGGCCGAGCCGCTGCGCGACCGCTGGGCCGACAACGTCAAGAAGGCGGGTCTCGATCCCGCCGCGGTCATGACCGAGCTGGAGGCGGCGCTCAAGAAGCACAATGCTCAATACTGACTGGGCCCAGTACTGATCGCGCAGGCGAGTTGGCGGCGGGCCGGCATCCGGCCCGCCGCTGTTTTTCGGGGGCAGGGTTGGATCGCTTCATCCTGATCGTCGAGAAGGCTGCCGGCGCGTTTCTCGGCATCGTGGCGGCGCTCACCTTCTTCTCGGCTGTTCTCCGCTACGTCTTTTCGACGGGCATTCCCGACGGCTTCTTCCTTGCCTGCATGTTCCAGGGGATCGCCATCTTCTGGGGGATCGCCTCGACGACCTATGAGGGCAAGCACATCGTCGTCGACATTCTTTGGGAGATGGCCGCGCCAGCCTGGAAACGGGCCATCGACGTTGCGGCGACGCTCATCACCGCGGCCTTCCTGATCGTCTTCGCCTGGATGCTCTACGCCAAGGTGGTCAGCACCTATGACGGCAACCAGGTCTCGAGTGAGTTGGGTGTCCAGATCTGGCCCTACTACGTGTTGGCCTCGCTGGGTATTGCCTGCGCCGCGGTCCTGGCTCTGATCCGCACCTGGCGCCTGGCCATCGGCCGGAGCGTGATGAATGGATAAGACCGCCATCGCCATCGGCGGTTTCGTCGCGCTCTTTGCCCTGATGGCGATACGGGTGCCCATCGGCATCGCCATGGGCATCGTCGGGGCGGGCGGTTTCGCCCTGCTGACCGATTGGGGGCCGGGCCTTCGCCTGCTCATGCATTCGCCGATCCGCACGGTGACCGACTACAATTTTTCGGTCATCCCGATGTTCGTGCTGATGGGCGCATTCGCCTCGTCCTCGGGTATGAGCCGCGAGCTGTTTCGCGCTTCGAACGCCTGGCTCGGACATTTCCGCGGCGGCCTCGCCCTGGCAACGATCTTCGCCTGCGGCGGCTTCGCCGCCATCAATGGCTCCTCGGTGGCCACCGCCGCGACCATGACCAATGTCGCCCTGCCCGAGATGCGCCAGGCTGGATACCACCCGGGCTTCGCCACTGGCGTGATCGCGGCCGGTGGCACTCTCGGCATCATGATCCCGCCTTCGACCATCTTCGTGCTCTACGGCATCCTGACGGAGCAGGACATCACCCGCCTGTTCATGTCCGGGCTGCTTCCCGGTCTTCTGGCGATCGGCCTCTATGTGGCGACGGTCCAGATCATCGGTTGGCGCCGGCCGGAGAGCATGCCGCGCGGGCCCAGGCATAGCTGGTCCGAGCGTTGGACAAGCCTGCGCGACATCTGGGCGACGCTGGCGCTATTCATCTTCGTCATCGGCGGCATGTACGCCGGCATGTTCACCATCACTGAGGCGGCCGGAATGGGCGCGGTCGGCGCCCTCATCATCGGTATCGTGCGCGGGCGCCTCAACGCCTCGCAGATCATGGCGAGTCTGGTGGACTCGCTGCGCACCACGGCGGCGATCTTCACCATCGTGATCGGCGCTTTCCTCTTCGGCTATTTCCTGACCATCACCCAGACGACCCAGAACGTTACTCAGTTCCTGGTCGAGCTCCCCATAGGCCCTTACGGGGTCCTGACCCTCATCCTCATCGGCTATTTTATTCTCGGCGCGGTGATGGATGAGCTCGCCATGGTCCTGCTCACCGTGCCGATCGTCTTTCCGGTGATGATGGGGCTCGGCTTCGATCCGATCTGGTTCGGCGTGATCATCGTCATGACGGTAACGCTGGGCCTGATCTGCCCACCGGTCGGCATGAACGTCTTCGTCATCAACTCGATCGCCCGCGACGTCAGCCTGGTCGCCATCTACCGGGGCGTGTCGCCCTTCATCGTCGCGGACATCCTGCGCCTGATCATCCTCTGCGCCTTTCCGTGGATTTCGCTGGTGCTGCCCCGCACGATGGGCTAATTGCGTCCCTCAGCCTTTCGTAGGGGTCCGGGAACCATGGCTAAGAAGAAGCCTGAGGAATTGCGTAGCCACCGCTGGTACGGAGCCGAAGACATGCGCTCCTTCGGCCACCGCTCGCGCACCAAGCAGCAGGGCTACGCCGCTCAGGATTACGCCGGCAAGCCGGTCATTGGCATCATCAACCTGTGGAGCGAGGCCAATCCCTGCCACACCCATCTGCGCACCCGCGCCGAGGAGGTGAAGCGCGGCATCTGGCAGGCCGGCGGCTTCCCCATGGAGATGCCGGCGCTCTCGCCCGGCGAGACGATAATGAAGCCGACCACCATGCTCTACCGCAACTTCCTGGCGATGGAGACCGAGGAGCTTCTGCGCGCCAACCCGATCGACGGCGCCGTGCTGCTGGGCGGCTGCGACAAGTCGATCCCGGGCATGCTCATGGGCGCGGCCAGCATGAACCTGCCGGCGATCGTCGTGCCGGCCGGGCCGATGCTGCGCGGCTATTGGCAGGACAAGACCCTGGGCTCTGGCTCGGACGTATGGAAATACTGGGCTGAGAAGCGCGCCGGCAACATCAGCGACAAGGAGTGGGGCGAGATCGAGGACGGCATCGCCCGGTCCTTCGGCACCTGCATGACCATGGGTACGGCTTCCACCATGGCTGCCATTGCCGAATCGCTGGGCATGACCCTGCCAGGTGCCTCGTCGATCCCGGCGCCCGATTCGAACCATTCGCGCATGGCCTCGCTTTCCGGCCGGCGTATCGTCGAGATGGTCTGGGAAGATCTCAAGCCGACCGATCTGATGACCACCCGGGCCTTCGAGAATGCGGTGCGTGTCGCCATGTCGATGGGCGGCTCGACCAACTCGATCGTCCATCTGATCGCCATGGCCGGGCGCGCCGGCGCCGAGCTCGACCTCGACAAGTTCGATGCCCTGTCGCGCGCCACGCCGTTCTTGTGCAACGTCCGGCCGTCGGGCAAGTACCTGATGGAGGATTTCTACTACGCGGGCGGCATCCGCGCGCTGATGGTCCAGCTCCGGGACCTGCTGCACCTCGACTGTAGGACCGCCAACGGCAAGACGCTCGGCGATAACATCGAGGGCGCCAAGGTCTACCAGGAGGATGTCATCCTGCCCCGCAACAAGCCGCTGGCCCCGGAGGGCGGAGTGGCGGTGCTGCGCGGCAATCTCTGCCCGAACGGTGCCGTGATCAAGCCGCCGGCGGTCGAGCCGCACCTGCTCAAGCACTCGGGCCCCGCCGTCGTGTTCAAGGACTACAACGACATGAACGCGCGGCTCGATGACCCGAACCTCAACGTCACCAAGGACTCTGTCCTGGTGCTG
Source organism: Alphaproteobacteria bacterium (assembly GCA_016869415.1). GTDB lineage: Bacteria > Pseudomonadota > Alphaproteobacteria > CACIAM-22H2 > CACIAM-22H2 > VGEI01. The sequence continues at coordinate 21,296 of VGEI01000011.1, read as the reverse complement.
CAGAACGCCGGCCCGCTGGGCGGTCCCGGTTTCCCGGAATGGGGCCAGCTGCCGATCCCACAGAAGCTGCTCAAGCAGGGGGTGCGCGACATGGTGCGCATCTCGGACGGGCGCATGAGCGGCACGAGCTACGGCGCCTGCGTCTTGCATGTGGCGCCGGAATCCTTCGTCGGCGGGCCGTTGGCCCTGGTGCAGGAGGGCGACATCATCGAGCTCGACGTCGCGGCGCGGAAGCTGAACCTCAAGGTCAGCGACGCCGAGCTGGCCAGGCGCAAGGCGGCGTGGAAAAAGCCAGCACCCAAATATCCGCGCGGCTTCGGCCTGCTGCACAGCCTGCATGTCACCCAGGCCGACAAGGGCTGCGACTACGACTTTCTCGAGGGCCGCGCGCCGATTCCGGAGCCGGAAATCCACTGAACGGCTCTCTTGCGCGCCAAACCGGGTGTTGTCCAACGGGTGACTTGGCGCTTTTGGCCGTCGCGTCAGTTGTGCTTTAATCGCCGGGAACCCCCGTCCCAAGAGGGGTTAACCCTCGGTTCGGGCAATATTTTCAAGGGAGGCATGTGAATGACCCGCAAAGCAATGCTGACTTTCGGTGGTGCGGCGCTCGCGCTCGGCCTGCTGGCCGGCGGCGAGGCTTCGGCCCAGACCTATCGCCTGATGACCGGCCCGCAGGGCGGCGTTTGGGTGCCGCTGGGCGGCGCATTCAAGGACATGTGGGAGAAGGCGATTCCGGGCGTCACCATCCAATCGCTGCCGGGCGCCGGCATCGCCAACGTGCGTGGTGTCGAGGAAGGCAAGGCCGAGATCGGCTTCGGCAACTCGATCTCCACGGTCGATGCGATCAACGGCGCCGAGCCCTTCAAGACCCCGCATAAGAACGTCTGCAACCTGGCGACGCTCTATCCGCAGTTCTTCCAGCCGGTCGTCTACGCCGACTCCGGCATCAAGTCGATCAAGGATCTCAAGGGCAAGTCGATCACCACCCAGCCGCGCGGCAACACCGCCGAGCAGATCACCCGCGACCTGCTCAAGGTCAACGGCCTGACCTATAACGACATGAAGGTCAGCTTCCTGTCCTACACCGACGGCGTGTCTCAGATGCAGGACGGCCACGCTCAGGCGATCTTCGTCGGCACGACGATCCCGTCGGGCGCGGTGATGGACGTCGCCTCGTCGAAGACGATCAACATCATCGACCTGGCGTCGAACCTCGCCGACATGAAGAAGATCAATCCCGGCTACACGCTGGAGACGATCAAGCCCGGCACCTATCCGAAGCAGGACAAGGCCGTGCAGGTCATCGGCTACGCCACACACCTCATCGCCTCGTGCAAGCTGCCCGAGAACCACGTCTACTCGATCATGAAGTCGATCGGCTCGAATATCCCCGGCATGGTCGCCGTGGTTAAGGCCATCGACGGTCTGACCGTCAAGGCCATGGCAGAGGACATCGGCGTGCCGTTCCATCCCGGCGCGAAGAAGTTCTACACGGAAGCCGGTTTGACGATGTGACGACGAGCGGGGCGGCCTCCTCCTTTCAGAGAGGAGCCGCCCCGGCGCGCTGCGGCGCGCCCGCGGGGGGCTGAATTCCGGCATGACTCTGTCCGAGCATTTCCGCTTCGAAACGACGCACGCCGGCTTGGTGCGCGCCGCCTTCGGCGCCGTCGCCGTGGCGATGTCGCTCTATCACATGTGGGTAATCGCCACGGGGCAGCCGGAGGCCATGATCTTTCGCGGCACCCACCTGCTCTTTGCGATGACCCTGATCTTCCTCGCTTATCGGCTGAGCGGAAAGACCGAGGGAACGCCGGTGCTGCTCGACTATCTGCCGCTTGGGCTGACGGTCGCCGCAATCGGGTATCTGTTCGTCAATTTCGAGTACGTCACCACCCGGATCTATTACATCGACGACCTCTCCCTCGGCGACATGGCAGGAGCCATCGCCCTCACTCTCCTGGTGATCGAGGCGACGCGCCGGGTCATCGGGCTTGCCCTGCCCATCACCGCCGCCATCTTCCTGGCTTACGCCCTGCTCGTTGCGCAGGTGGAGCCGGAGCGGCTGATGGATCAGCTGTTCATGACGACCGAAGGCATCTTCGGGCCGACGCTGGGTGTGTCGGCGACCTACGTGATCGTCTTCGTGCTGTTCGGCAGCTTCATGGAACGCACGGGTACCGGCCAGCTCTTCATGGATTTCGCTCTCGGTATCACCGGCCATACGGCGGGCGGTCCGGGCAAGGTGGCAGTGGTCAGCTCCAGCCTGTTCGGCACCATTTCCGGTAGCGCGGTCGCCAACGTGATGGTCGATGGGCCGATCTCGATTCCGCTGATGAAGCGCACCGGCTTCCGGCCCCCCTTCGCCGCGGCGGTGGAGGCGGTCGCTTCGACCGGCGGACAGATCATGCCGCCGATCATGGGGGCGGCCGCCTTCGTGATGGCGGAGTTCCTGCAGGTCTCCTACGCCCAGGTCACCCTGTGGGCGCTCATTCCGGCGCTGCTCTACTACCTGGCCTGCTTCGGCGCCGTGCATTTTGAGGCCAAGCGGGTGGGTCTGCATGGCGTCCCGCGCTTCGAGTTGCCGCCGCTGTCCAAGACGTTTCGCGAGCGTGGCCATCTCTTCATTCCGATCCTGATTATCCTGATCGGCATGTATTCCGGCTACAGCGCCCCCATGTCCGCCTTCGTTGGCACGCTCGCATGCTTCCCCGTCGCGGCGCTGCGTGCCAGCACGCGCGACTGCGTCACCATCCCGAACGTCATCGACGCCCTGGTCGACGGGGCGCGCAACGCCTTGGCCGTAGCCCTGGCTTGCGCCTGCGCCGGCATCATCATCGGCATCGTCACGCTGACCGGGCTCGGCATCGTCTTTACCCAGTTCGTCGTTGCCCTGGCCCAGAACACGCTGTTCCTGGCACTGGCGCTGACCGGTATCGCCGGCATCGTGCTCGGCATGGGTATGCCGACGACGCCGGCCTACATCGTGATGACCTCGCTGCTCGTGCCGGCGCTGATCAAGCTCGGTGCGCTGGTTCCGGCAGCCCATATGTTCGCCTTCTACTTCGCCATCCTATCGGCCATCACGCCGCCGGTGGCGTTGGCGGTCTACGCGGCCGCGAGCCTCGCCAAGTCCGACCTCTGGGCCTCCGGCCTGGCGGCGGTTCGTATCGGCGCCGCCGGGTTCATCGTCCCCTTCATGTTCGTCTATCAGCCGGCGATCCTCATGATCGGCGAATGGCCTGAGATCATCCAGGCGACCGTCAGCGCCTCGATCGGCTGTCTGGTGCTGGCGGCCGGCCTGCATGGCTACCTGCTGCGCCGGAGCCGCCACTGGGAGAGCGCCGTGCTGGTGCTCGCGGCGATCGGGCTTATCGATCCCGACTGGCTGACCGACCTGCTCGGCGCCCTCGCCGTGGCCGGCATCGCCGCCATTCAGCGCTTTACGCCGGCGCCGGCCGCCGCCAAGGTGTAGGGCGCCGTCGGACGGCGCTTTCACCACTGCGGCGCTCATGGCTTCGACGGTTCTCGACAGCGACATCTTCAAGGACGTTTTCGGCACCGCCGAGATGCGGGCTGTGTTCAGCGACGACTTCACGCTCAAGGCCTATGTCCGGGCCGAAGTGGCGCTGGCCGTGGCCCAGGGGCGGGTCGGCGTCATTCCGGCGCAGGCCGCGGCCAGCATCGCCACCAAGGCGGGCGAGGTGGCCCTCGACCGCGAGCAGCTCAAGCGCGATGCGGAGAATGTCGGCTACCCGATCGTCGGCTTGGTGAAACAGCTGTCAGCCAGGCTGGGTGAGGCGGGACGCTATGTGCACTGGGGCGCTACCACCCAGGACATCATGGACACCGCCGTCGTGCTGCAGGTGCGCGAGGCCCTAGACCTGATCGAGCGCGATCTCGCGGCCATCTCCAAGGCGCTGGCGGGTCTCGCGCAACGCTATCGCGACACACCGATGGCGGGGCGAACTCACCTGCAGCAGGCGCTGCCCATCACCTTTGGGCAGAAGGCGGCAATCTGGCTGTCGATGACGGAGCGCCACCGGGAACGGTTGCACCAGCTTCGCCCCCGCGTGCTGGTGGCGCAGCTGGGTGGGGCTGCCGGCACGCTCGCCTCGCTGGGCGAAAAGGGGTTGGAGGTCCGTCGCGCTTATGCGGAGGAGCTCGGCCTCGCCGAGCCCGACATCACCTGGCATGTGGCGCGCGACGGCCTGGTCGAGACCGTGCAGTTCCTCGGCCTGATTACCGGTTCGCTGGGCAAGATCGGTTTCGACGTCATGCTGCTGATGGCAACGGAAATCGGCGAAGTCTTCGAGCCCTTCGCCTCGCATCGCGGGGCGTCCAGCACGATGCCGCAGAAGCGCAACCCGATTTCGTCGGAGCTGCTGGTCGCCAATGCCAAGGCGGTACGCCAGCAGGCCGGGCTGATGCTCGATGCCATGGTGCAGGATTTCGAGCGCGCCAGCGGTCCCTGGCACATCGAATGGATCGCTCTGCCCGAGAGCTTCATCCTGGCCGCCGGGGCGCTGGCCCAGGCGAAGGCCATGCTCGAGGGGCTGGAGGTCGATCCCGCGCGCATGCGCCTCAATCTCGAGGCGACCGGCGGCTTGATTGTCGCCGAGGCGGTGATGATGGGGTTCGCCCCGCATCTGGGACGGCAGCAGGCCCACGACCTGGTCTACGAGGCCTGCCGCGAGGCGCTGGCGAAGAAGACCACGCTGTTCGAGGTTCTCGACAAGCGGCCGGCGGTGAAACAGGCGATCGATTCGGTCGCGCTCAGGCGGCTGTGCGATCCGGCCAACTATCTAGGTGCGGCCGCGGCGATGACCGACCGGGTGCTGGCGAAGCGGGAGACATAAGAACAGCCGCCGTCTCCGCGAAAGCGGGCATGACACTCTTCTGAAGTTACTCCGCCTTGATGTTGTTCTCCTTTATCACTCTGGCCCAGCGGCTCATCTCGCTGGCCAGGAACTTCTGCAGGTCGGCGGGCGACGAAGCCTGAACGTCCATGCCGAGGTTCTCGGTGAGCGTCTTCCTCACGTCCGGCAGGTTGATCGCCTTGACCAGCTCGCCGTGAATCTTCTGCATGATCGGCGCGGGAGTGCCGGTGGGCGCGAAGATGCCCCACCAAGCCACAGCCGAGAAGCCGGGCAGGCCGCTCTCCGCCAGCGTGGGCACGTCCGGGATGACATGCGAGCGCTTGTCGCCTGTCTGCACCACCGCCCGCAGGGAGTCTGCCTTGATGTGACTGGCGAGTACCGCGACCGAGCCGATGGCCAGCTCGACATGGCCGCCGAGCGCGTCCTGGGTCATCGGGCCGCCGCCACGGTAGGGCACGTGCACCAGCTTGATGCCCAGCGGCTGCTGCACCAGCGTCACCGCCAGATGGCCGAGGCTGCCGCTGCCGACCGAACCGTAGGTGACGGTGTCGGGCTTGGCCTTCGCCGCGGCGACGACATCGGCGAAGGTCTTGTAGGGCTTGTTGGGATTGGTGGCGATGGCCATCGGCGCGGTGCCGACCAGCATCACCGGGGCGAGATCCTTTTCGGTGTTGAACGGCAGATCGGGCATCAGCGCCGGATTGACCGCATGGGTGTCGAAGACGAAGAGGAAAGTGTAGCCGTCGGCCGGCGAGCGCGCGGCGATGCCGGCCCCCAGCGAGCCCGAGGCGCCGGGCCGGTTTTCGACGACGAATTGCTGGCCCAGTGCTTCGCCCAGCTTGGCACCGAGCAGGCGGGCGAGCGGATCGACCGAGCCGCCGGGCGGGAAGGGGACGATGAACTTCACCGGCTTGGTCGGCCATTGCTGGGCCGAAGCTGGTAGTGCAGCAAGAACCGCAAAGGCAACGGCCGCGGCCAGTGCCGCGCGCTTCAGGATCGTCATGCTCTCCTCCCGTCCGGACTTATGGGCGGGAGTGTAGCAGAGGGCCGGGGCCTGTCACGCCGCCCCGGCTATCCCACATAGGCGCCCTGAACGGCCGCGACGCCGGCCAGGGCCACCTCGCGGTCCTGCTCGCCCGTACCCGAGCCGACGCCGATGGCGCCGACCACCTGACCGTCGATGACAATCGGCACGCCGCCCTTGAGATTGGTCAGCTTGCCGCCGGTGGCGATGGCCAGCTTGACCCCCACCTCCGCGTGAATGCTGCCGGTCTGCACGCGTGACGAGGCGGCTGTGCGCGCCTTGGCTGTCGAGGATTCGATGCTCAGGACCTTCGAGCCCTCCATGCGCGCGAACGCCAGCAGATGCCCCGCATCGTCAGTGACGGCGATGCATTGCGGTACCTTCATCGCCTCGGCCTTGGCGATGCAGGCGTTGAGTGCCTTGAGGGCGCCGGCCAGGGTCAGGCGGCGTTGGCTGAACGTGTCGCTCACGCGGGAATCTGTTCGGCGGCGGCCCTGGCGGCGGGCGCATTCTCGCCGCGTACCCAGACAGCGATGTCGTGGAAGGCTGCGCCGCCGTTGGGTGAGGGTGAATCAGCGCCGGTCAGCGTGTTGATGCCCTTGCCTTCGATGAAGGCGCGGTTGGGCCAGACGCTCTCGGAGACGATGACGCCGCGCTGCACGCCGTCGAAGAGCCGGGCGTGCAGCAGCACGCTGCCGCGCCGGTTGCCCAGGCGGGCGAGGCCGCCTTCGACGATGCCGAGCGCGCCTGCGTCCTCGGGGTGGATCATCACCGTGGGGCGTGCCTCGCGGGCTATCGAGGTCGGCGTTTCGGTGAAGCTCGAATTGAGATAGTTGCGCGCCGGTGCCGTGACCAGGCGGAACGGGTGCTCGTCGGTCGCCGTCTCGATCACCTCCCAATGGTCGGGCAGGCGGGGCATGCCGGCGGCCTGCTTGCCGACCCGCGACCAGTTGGGCGCGAAGCGGAACTTGCCGTCGGGATGCTTGAAGCCGTTGAGGTAGTGCGTGTGCTCGAAATCCGGCTGACAGTCATGCCATTTGCCGGCGGCGAGTGTGGCCGCATCGGGCCAGCCGGAGGCCTTGAGCGTCCAGTCGATCAGCTCCCAGGCAGTCATCGCGAAACCCGGATGGCTGGCGCCGACGCGCCGGGCCAGCTCGCGGATGACGTAGTGGTTTTCGCGTGCCTCGCCGACGGGCTCGATGAGCTTGCGGCCGATCTGGATGTATTGGTGCCCGCCGCCCTGGTAGAGGTCGTCGTGCTCGAGAAAGGTCGTCGCCGGCAGCACGATGTCGGCCATCAGCGCCGTCTCGGTCAGGAACTGCTCGTGCACGCAGGTAAAGAGATCCTCGCGGCTGAAGCCCGCCCGCACCACGTTCTGGTCGGGACAGACGACCATCGGGTTGGTGTTCTGGATGAGCATGGCCGTGACCGGCGGCCCGTCGCCGAGATCGCGGCGGTCACCGGTCAGCACGGCGCCCACCCGGCTCTGGTCGAGCAGGCGGATCGACGGATCGACGACGTCGAGTCCCTCGATCATCGTCTTGTTCCAGTGATAGATGGCGCCGTTGTTATGGAAGGCGCCGCCGCCGCGGTGCTGCCAGGCTCCTGTGACGGCGGCGAGGCAGCTCGCGGCGTGCATGTTGACCGCACCGTTGCGCGAGCGCGTGAAGCCGTAGCCCAGGCGCAGGAAGCTGCGCTTGGTGCGGCCGTAGAGCCGGGCGAAGTCGAGGATCTCCTGCACCGGCAGGCCGGTGATCGCCGCCGCCCATGCCGGCGTGCGGCTTTCGAGGTGCCGCTCCAGCTCGTCCGGCACGTCGGTGTACCTAGCCATATAGGCCCGGTCGGCGAAGCCCTCCTTGAAGAGCACATGCATGACCCCGCAGGCCAGCGCCCCGTCGGTGCCGGGCCGCAGCATCAGGTGAAGGTCGGCGGTCTCGGCGGTGGCGTTGCGGTAGGGATCGATGACCACGATCTTGGCGCCGCGCTCCTTGCGGGCCCGCGTCGCGTGATGCATGACGTTGACCTGGGTGGCCGCGGCGTTGGTTCCCCAGATGACGACGAGGTCGCTCTCGGCCATCTCGCGCGGATCGCTGCCGCGCAAGGCGCCCGTGCCGGCGATGAAGCCCGGCCAGGCGAGATTGACGCAGATCGTCTGGAAGAAGCCGGAGTACTTCTTGGCGTGGCGCAGGCGGTTGATGCCGTCGCGCTGCACCAGGCCCATCGTGCCGGCATAGAAATAGGGCCAGACCGCCTGGCTGCCGTGCTTCTGCTCGGCCCGCAGGCAGGCCTCGGCGACCGTGTCGAGGGCCTGCTCCCAGGAAATCGCCTCGAAGCGGCCGGAGCCCTTCGGCCCGCTACGGCGCAGCGGCACCTTCAGGCGGTCGGGGTGGTGGGTGCGCTCGGCGTAGCGCGCCACCTTGGCGCAGATCACGCCCGCGGTGTAGGCGTTGTCGGGATCGCCGTAGACGCGCCCGATGGTGCGCGCGTCGAGGCGTTCGACGGCCAGCGCGCAGGTGCTCGGGCAATCATGCGGACAGACCGAATGATGCCGCTCGGGCTTTACGGGACCGGTATCGGGCACGGGCGGGTTCTCCGGCGATCAGACTAGAGGGGCAGACCCGCCTGTGGCAATCTCCGCCGCCTTGCGGGACCCCATCCCCGAGTCGTCTCTCCGGCCAGCGAATCGACCAGCGTTGCTCAGCTCCGTCTTCCGCATCCTCTCGGCGATCTTCTCCTGGTTCCGCACGGCGCCGCCGGTTGCACCAAGATCCGTCGGCGCTGCCGCAGTACCGCTCCCGGTTCCGCCGGCTGGAGAGCCACCCGCATCTGTGGCAATACCTGTTGTCGATGCTCCTCCCGCCCGGGCAAAGCCTCCGGTCGAGGCGCCGCCCCCCGTTCGCCAGAATCCTGAGGTTCGCATGAGCCAGACTGCCAGCGCCCCTGTCACAGCACCCGTGACCGACGACGAGCTCGTCCGGCTGGACGCGCTGGTCATCGCCGAGAAGGTCCGGCGCCGAGAGTTGTCACCCGTCGCCGTGGTGGAGGCGCACCTCAAGGCCATCGCCCGCACCAACCCGGCCGTCAACGCCATCTGCACCCTGGCCGCCGAGCAGGCGCTGGAGACCGCGCGGCGTCAGGAGGACGAGATCAACCGCGGGCGCTATGTCGGGCCGCTGGCCGGTGTACCGGTCGGCATCAAGGACATCACGCCGACCGCCGGCATCCGCACCACCTTCGGCTCGGCCCTCTATGCCGACAACGTACCGGCCGAGGATGCCCTGGTCGTGCAGCGCCTCAAGGACGCCGGCTGCATCGTCATCGGCAAGACCAACACGCCGGAGTTCGCCGCCGGCGCCAACACCAACAACGCTATCTTCGGCCCGACTCGCAACCCCTGGAACCTGGCGCTTTCCGCCTCAGGCTCGACCGGCGGCGGGGCCGCGGGCCTGCGGGTCGGCATGTTCCCCCTGGCCGAGGGCTCAGACCTCGGCGGCTCCCTGCGGACGCCGGCCGCGTTTTGCGGCGTTGTCGGCCTGCGGCCCAGCCCCGGCCTGATCCCCCGCCACCCCGTGGCGCTGCCCTTCGCTACCCTCAGCGTCGCCGGGCCGATGGCCCGCACGGTCACCGACACTGCAGCGATGCTACAAGTCATGGCCGGGCCCAGCCCCTATTCGCCCATCGTCGTCCCCGTCGAGGGTCGCGACTTCGTGGCCGCAGCGCGTGGCGGCATCAAGCGCGCACTCCGCGTCGCCTATTGCGCGGACATTGCCAAGATCGGCGTCGATACGGAGATCGCCGACCTCACCCGCAAGGCGGCGCTGGCCCTGGCCGACGCCGGGGCGATCGTCGAGGAGGTCGACCTCGACCTTTCGGTGGGGCGCGAGGCATTCATTCGCCTGCGTGGCCAGCTCATGGTCGGTAATCACCTCGACCGGCTGGGCAAGATCGACAAGCTCGGCTCCAACCTCGCGGGCAATATCCGCCTGGGGCTGGCGCAGAGCCCGCGCGACGTGGCCCTGGGCGAGCGGGGCCAGGCCGAGCTGTTCCACCGCTTCCGCCAGTTCTTTGAGAAATACGAAGCCCTGGCGACACCGTGCACCGCCGTGCCGCCCTTCCCGGTCGAGCGTAACTATCCGGAAACCATAAACGGCCAGCCGATGAAGACCTACATCGACTGGGTGGCGCCGACGTTCTGCGTCACACTGGCCGGATTGCCAGCGATCTCCGTGCCTTGCGGCTTCAACGCTGCCGGTCTGCCTGTGGGGCTGCAGATCGTCGGCCCGCGCTGGGGCGAGGAGATCGTGCTGGGTGCTGCGAAGACCGTGGAGGAATCCCATCCCGTCGGATGGCCCGCACGCTAGCCGCATGCGAAACACCGCTGTTTGTTAAGGCGGTGGTAAGGGCTTGCTAAGAAAGCCGCAATTTCTTTCGGGCAGAGTTCGGTCGTCGAACGGTGGCGGAGTCGCGGGGGAGATCCGCACTGGCCTCCAGATCGGCCCCGGCAGCAGAGGCGCTGTCGGAGAAACCAGACCGGACAGGCCCCATGGTTGCCGACTCTTTCCACGACGCATTGCGGCGACACCAGGATTTCCTTCAGGGGCGCGTCGGCGGTGTACGTGCCGACCTTCGGGGGGCGCAGCTTGCCAGCCTCGATATCGGTGCGCTCCGCCTGCGGTCGGCGGTCCTGGCCGGGGTCGACCTGTCAGCAGCTCTTCTCGTCGGTTCTGATTTCAGTGAAGCTGATCTTTTTGGGGCCAGGTTGGAGCGTGCGGACCTCTCGGGCGCCAACCTGTTCCGTGCTGACCTGCGCGGTGCCTGCCTGCGCCATGCCCGCGCGGTCAAGGCCGATCTGCGCGAGGTCGATCTCCGGCCTGGCACGCTGGAGCAAAGCGTCAAAGGCGGCAGCCGCCTGTCCCTGACCCGCGCCGACCTTACGGGTATTCGCCTCGACCGTGCCCAGCTCGAGGGCGCAGCGCTTCAGCAAGCCAATCTCAACGAGGCCAGCCTTGTCGATGTCAAGTCCAGCCGCGCCGACTACTCGGGTGCGATGCTGAACGGCGCCGACCTGACTGGCATCGACCTGTCGCAAGCCAACCTCGCCTCCGCCCGCCTCAAGGGCGTCAATCTGACCGGAGCCAATCTGCGTGGCGCCAGCCTGCGCGGCACCGATCTGCGCAATGCCGTGCTTCGTCGCGTCGCCCTCGAGGATGCCGATCTCACGGGCGTTCAGCTCGAGGGTGCGGTGATGCTCAAGAATCTGGAGCGACTGCCGCGTGAACTGCGGACCGCGATCAAGGATCATGAACGCTGGATCGGCACGGCTGGTGCCGCCGGCACGCGGGCTGACCTGTCGAAGGTCAACCTCGCCGGCATCGATCTCTCGGGCGCAGATCTCAGCGGCGCCAACCTCGCTGGTGCCAAGCTTACTGGGGCGCGGCTCAGTCGCTGCCTCTTGGTGATGACCAGTCTGGCCGGAGCCGATCTGGGCCAAGCCGATCTCTCACAGGCCGACATGGGGGGAGCGGACTTGCACGACGCTCTACTGCCGCATGCCACTCTGGCCTGGTCCAACCTCGGTCCGATCGATCTCAAGCAGGCGGATGGCCGTTCGACCGGACGGATCTGGCGGACCAATCTCGAAGGGGCCGATCTCCGCTCGGCCGACCTGACCGGGGCCAACCTGACCAGCGCCCACCTGGGCAATGCCCGCTTGGCGGGGGCCATCCTGGCCCGCGCCGTAACCACCGACACTCCTCTGGCCACGACCCCCGCCGGCACACCCGCCGGGCGGTGGCAGCTTGGCTTCGGCGAAGCCGTAACCGTTTGAGGCGACCATGAACGATCTTAGTTTGAGGGACCTGACAGTCAGCGAGGACGGCGAGGACGTCGAAGCATTGCTGGCGCGGACCGAAGGTGTCGTCGCGGCACTGCAAGCTCAGTTCGCATCGGGGATGCAGGACCGTATGGATCGGCTGGCAGAGCTCTACTTCCGCGGCTGGGAGATGCTAGCCACGCGTGACGCCACGGCCGAGGCGATGCGGCGGATCCTGCACGACTTGAAAGGCGAGGGCGGCACGTTCGGCTACGATCTGATCACGGAGATCGCCGATCTTTTCGGCAGCTACCTCCGTGACACGTCGGCACCGCTTCAGAACAAGGAAGTGGTCACGGGCTACCTGGAAGGGCTGCGGCTGGTGTGGAACGAGCGCATAGAGGGCAACAGCAATGTGACCGTCCGCGCGATGCTTGACGGGCTCAGTCGCTTGGCCGCGTCGGCCTAGCCCGTCGCCGCCGCGGCTGGCGCCAGCCGCTTATCCGCCGTTTCCACTCGAATGCAGGTGCCGGCACCGCCGGCGCCGGAAAACTAGAGCGTGATGATTTTAGGTTAGGCTGTATCCAGCATTGGTGAAGTAGTTGGCGCATTCCTGCGGGGTGAAGTCGTCGAGGATGCGGCCGATGGCTGCAGAGACAGACGGGACTGTGCGCGGGGCCGCCTCGCGCAGCCGATGTTTGAGCTTGGCGAAGACCTGCTCGATGGGGTTCAGGTCGGGTGAGTATTTGGGCAGGAAGATCAGCTTCGCGCCGGCAGCACGGATGGCCTGACGCACGTTGCCACCCTTGTGGCTGCCGAGATTGTCCATGACGACGATCTCGTTGGTGTGCAGGGTAGGGACAAGAACCTTCTCGACGTAAGCGCCAAAGCTCTGGCCGTCGATCGGGCCATCGAGGACCCAGGGGGCGTCGATGCGGTCGTGGCGCAGCGCCGCCACGAAGGTGAGGGTCTTCCAGTGGCCGTGCGGGACTTTGGCTTTGAGCCGTTGCCCGCACGGCGCCCACCCGCGCAGTGGCGCCATGTTGGTCTTCGTCCAGGTTTCATCAAGAAAGACCAACCGTCGTGAGTCGATGTGACGGCGATACTTAAGCCACTGCGCCCGTCGCCGCGCCACGTCGGGCCGGTCGCGCTCGCCAGCCACCACGGTTTTTTTTGAAGCTTAGCTTCTGCTCGTGGACGAAGTTCCACACCGAGCGGTAGTCGACCTTCAGCCCACGCTCCGCCAGCTCCCCCACCAAGCCGCGCAACGTGAACGGCTCCTTGAGCCGCTCCACGAGCCAGGCCTCGTGCTCGCCCTGGAGCGCTCTCGGCTTATGCCCGCCCATCTGCCCGGGCGCCGCACTGCCCGTCTCACGATAACGGCGGATCCAATCGATGGCCGTCTTAATCCCAATCCCAAATCGCGCTGCCGCCTGCCGCCGCGACAGCCCTTCCTCTTCAACCGCCCCAACCAGCTTCTCGCGCAGATCCATCGAATACGGTCGTGCCATTTCTGCTGGCCTCCGTCTCCAGCCAGCAGTTTGAATCACAACCGTCCCGAGTCGGGGAATCCCCCGCGATTCGGTCTGACTTCATCACGCTCTAGTGTGCCCGCCACAGCCGAGGCAGCCGACCGTCGCTGTTTGACGGCCGCCAGCAGCGCGTGTAGCTGACGGTCCGGGATGCCCAACCGGTCGAGGTGCTCGACCGTGTTCTCGAGGTAGGAGTAGCAGGGGCCGCGCGCACCCTGGCCCTGGCAGATCAGCTCGACAGCCCGCTCGACCGGCAGCTTGCCGGCGTATTGCGGGTGGCCCCGGCGCACGACGAAGGCCCGCGCCGTCTTGACACGTCCGGCCACACGGATCTTCAGATCCTTGCACTCGTAAGCGCGGTTGAGCATCTCGCGCTCCCAGAGGTAGCTCATCACCCGCTCGGCGTCGCGGGCGTGCACGCGGTAGGCGATGCCGCGGCAGGCCCCGCCTGCGTCGAGCCCCAGCACCAGACCCGGCTTTTCCGGCGTGCCGCGATAGCGGTGCGAATAGAGACAAAAGGCCCGGTGATAGCCACGCAGCAAGGCCGGCCGCGCCTCCTCGAAGCGAAAACCCGGGTCCCACATCAGTGAGCCATAGGCAAAGATCCAGACATCCTTGCCGGTCTCTGGCGGTGGCTTGTCGACATGTCCCTGTTTGCGCCGCGCCATCGGCTCAACCCCGCTGCACGAGGAAGACGCCCACGGCGGTCAACACGACGCCACCAAGGGTTAGCGGTCCAAGGGTCTCACCGAACATGGCCCAAGCCGTCAGGGCCGTCGACGGAGGCACGAGAAAGAACAGGCTAGCAATCTTCGACACCGCGCCTCGGCGGATAAGCAAATAGAGCAGACTTATGGTGCCGACCGAAAGCACGAGGGTCAACCACAGGATGGCGGCGACGAAGGGCGGCTCCCAGGCGACCACGCGCGTCTCCAGGAGCCAGGCCAGCAGCGCCATCGGAACGAAAGCTGTCGTGTATTGCACGACGGCTCCCGTATAGAGGTTGGACTGGGCGCAGAACCGCTTCTGATAAATCGTGCCCGTGGTAATGCCGACGAGAGCCATCGCCGACAGCGCTACGCCGCCCGCTCCGAAACCGCCGCTGCCAAAGCCGTAACGCTCGAACAGCACTACGGCGACCCCGGCAAAGCCCAGCACCAAACCTAGCCACTGCCGCGGCGTCACCTTCTCACCGAGCAGCGGCCCTACGACGGTCGCCGTCAGCACCGGCTGCAGGCCAACGATCAAGGCCGACAGGCCGGCCGGCAACCCATGATGAATCGACGAGAAGACGCCGCCAAGATAGCCGCCATGCATGAGCAGCCCGACCACGGCGATGTGGCCTGCTTCGGCCCGGCCAGGCCAGCGCGCGCGCACGAAAAGCGCGACCGGCAGCATCAGTGCGATCACCAGGGCGAAGCGCCAGGACAGAAAGGTCATAGGTTCGGCGTAGGGCAGCCCGGCCTTGGCGGCAATGAAGCCCGTGGACCAGAGCAGGACAAAGACCGCCGGCGCCGCCGCCGTCCAGGCGAATGAGGGTGGGGCAACCGAGGCTGGAAAGGATCCGTCGCGTGGCATAGGCAATACCCGTCTCAAGATAGCCGGCGCCCGTGCCGGACGATAGACTAAGCCCCGGCATGGCAGTCCAGCATCCCTCACGGCCCCTTGTCGGGGCGCTAGCTGTCGTCGCGGGCCTCGCCCTGGCCTGGACGATCGCTTGGTATTACATCGCCTCGACCGTCACGATGCGGCTTGAGGGGTGGGCCGAGGCCCGGCGGGCCGAGGGATTGACTGTGACCTATGGCGGCCTCGTCGTTACTGGGTTTCCCTTGGCCTGGGATGTGCGGCTGGCGGGGCCCGCCGTTGCCGGCGCCGGTTCCGCGGCCTGGGCCTGGCAAGGCGAGGCACTCGAAGCACGTTTCACACCGATGAACTACCGCGACGTGGCGCTGCGCTTACCCGGCGATCACCGGATTGCCGCCGGCGGTGGAACCCTGAGCGGTACTTGGCTGGTGCGGGCCGCAAGCCCGGAAGGCCGCATCCTCCTCCATCCCGACGGCCGGCTCGACCGCCTCGAATTCGATTTCGCCGATGCGACGCTGGTCCGGCTGCCCGACGAACGAGCGTTCCAGGTGGTCCGCCTCCGGGGCTCGGCGACTCTGCCCCGCCCTTCAGCCGAGGCCAGGGCTGAGACATTTGCCGTCAATATCGATCTCGACTCGCTGTCTCCTATCGAGCCGCCAGTGGCGAACTTTGGCCCGGTGGTGAAAACCGTGCGGCTGGACATGGTGGCAAAAGGCCGCCTTCCCAGCGGCCGCTTTGGCGAAGCGCTGCGCGCCTGGCGCGACAATGGCGGCACGCTTGAGGTCAACCACCTGACGGTCCGCTGGGGGCCGATCGATGCCGACATCAACGGCACGCTCGCCCTCGACGCGCAGGATCGCCCGCTTGGCGCCTTCAGCGCCCGCTGGCGCGGCTACAACGAGACCGTAGACGCGTTGTTGGTCTCCGGCCATATCGGTCCGTGGCCAGCCGCGGGCACCAAGTTGGCACTGGGTGCGCTGGCGCGCCAACAATCCGATAGCGGAAGGCAGATCGAATTACCCATCACACTGCAGGACGGGCGCGTCTATATCGTCGGCATACCGGTGATGCGCCTGGCGCCGCTGCGGCTCGACTAATCCTGCTTGGCCTGGACTATCGAGCGCCGGATGCGGCGCGAACGAGTGAACACCCGATGCAGCGTCGCACCGTCGCCGTTGCGGATCGCCTTCTGTAGCAGCGCAATGTCCTCGTAAAGGCGGCCCATCATCTCGAGCACCGCGTCGCGGTTGTTGAGAAAGATGTCGCGCCACATCACCGGGTTCGACGCGGCGACGCGGGTGAAATCGCGAAAGCCGCTGGCAGCGAATTTGATGACCTCGGCCTTGAGGTGAGATTCGAGATCGTCGACCGTATTGACGATGGTGTAGGCGATGAGATGCGGGACATGGCTCGTGATCGCCAGAACGCGGTCGTGGTGTTCCGCGTCCATGGTGGCTACCCGCATGCCGCAGCGCTGCCACATCTCCCGCACCTTGGCTACGGCTTGGCGCTTCACGCCTTGCCGAGGCGTGAGGACGCACCAGCGGCCGGCAAAGAGATCGGCGAAGCCCGCAGCCGGTCCCGAATTCTCCGTGCCGGCGATCGGATGGCCAGGCACCAGGTGGACATCCGCTCCGAGGCGGCCGGAGAGCGCGGCCACCGCCGCCGCCTTGACCGAGCCGACATCGGTGACGATGGCGCCGCGCTTGAGACGCCCGCCAATGGCCTTGCCGACTGCGGCGTAGCCCGATTGCGGGACAGCCACGACGATCAAGTCGGCGCCGGTCACCGCCTTGCCGGCATCCGACACGATCCGGTCGACGATCTTGAGGCGGCCAGCGGCCCGGCGCGCCGTACCATCAGCGTCGCAGCCGACGATCTCGCGGGCGAGCCGTTCGCGCCGCAGGGCACGCGCCAGCGACGAGCCAATCAAGCCGAGGCCGATGATCGTTACCCGGCCGAAGAGCGGCGCCTCGCCCCGGCTCATTTGAGAAAGTCCGCCAGCGCGGCGGTCACAGCCCGCAGCTCCGCCTCGGTGCCGATGGTGATGCGGATGTGGTTCGGCAGGCCATAATTGGCGACGAGGCGCGGGATGATGCCGCGGGTGTTGAGGAAGGCGTTGGCCGCCGCCGCCGTATGCGGGCCCGCAACCGGAAACCCAACCAGCACGAAATTGCCCACGCTGGGTGTCACCTCCAGACCGAGCTTCTTCAGCTCCTCGCTGAACCAGGGTAGCCACATGTCGTTATGGGCGCGGCTCTGATCGGCGAAGGCGAGATCCTCGAGCGCCGCTATCCCCGCGGCCTGCGCCGCCGCCGCGACGTTGAAGGGGCCGCGCAGCCGGTGCAGAACGTCGGCAACGGCCGGTGGGCAATAGCCCCAGCCGAGACGCATGCCGCCGAGCGCAAAGATCTTGGAGAAAGTACGCAGCATGACCACATCGTCGCGCGTTTCCACCAGATCCGTTCCGTTCGAATAGTCGTTGCGCGAGACGTACTCGGCATAGGCCGCGTCGACCACCAGCAGCGCCCCCGGCGGCAGGCCCTCGCGCAGGCGCTTGAGCTCGGAGGCGGCGATGTACGTCCCGGTCGGGTTATTCGGATTGGCGACGAAGCATATCTTCGTCCGCGCATTTGCCTTGGCGAGCAGCGCGTCGACATCGGTCCGGTAGTCCCTCTCCGGCGCCGCCACCGGCATCGCCCCGACGCCATGCGTGGCGATCGGATACATGACGAAGCCGTACTGGCTGTAAAGAACCTCGTCGCCCGGGCCGGCATAGGCGCGGCAGAGCAGCGCGATCAACTCGTCCGACCCCGCGCCGCATACGATCCGTTCGGCGCTCAGGCCGAAACGCTTGGCGATTGCCGCCCGCAGGTCACTGGCCCCGCCATCGGGGTAGCGGTGCATGCCCTCGGCCGACTTCTGCACGGCAGCAATAGCACGGGGGCTGGGGCCCAGGGCCCCTTCATTGGACGACAGCTTGATCGGCTTGCCCTGCCCGGGCAGGGCAGACTTGCCGCCGACATAGGGCTCGATGGACAGGATACCGGGACGGGGAGTTGGTGTGGTCATCGGCAGCTACTTTCGCTTGGTAGAAGCAGGAGAAAGCGGCCGGGCATAGCCCCCCAACGAACGCACCCCGGCGCCGTCGAGAACCGCTGACAGGCGAGACAGACGGGGATCGCCTGCCGCACTCCAATCCGAAGTTTCGACCAGCTGATATTGCAGCACGCGGCCACGTGCCGGTTTTTCCGCCGCCTGCGTAGGAAAACCAAGCGGAGATAGTCCGGCCGCCTTCATGGCTGCCCGCATCCGCGACCGGCTGATCTTCTTCTCAGTCTCGATGGCAATGTAGCCACGATCGTCGGCCGAAGGGTCGAAGGTCTGCCGCCCGACGACGACGGCATCCACTTCGCGCCGGGATCCCGCCAGGAACGGCAGGCGGGCCAGGATATGCAAGCCGCTGGCCGGCCGGCGCAAGCCGTGTCCGCCGCCCAGCCCGCGCCACCAGCCGACCTGGGCATCGGGCTCGTCGCCGGGAACCGGCAGCACCGCCAGCTGGGCCCGCCCCTTCTCCAGCGCCGTCAGCGCAGAGGCTATGGTGGCCGCCTTCTGCAGAGGCCCGCGGGAGCCGAAATGCCCGCGCGCCAGGTCCAGATAGCGGCTGATCGCGTCCGATGCAAAGACGGTGATGACGAACTTGCCCTGGAGGCGCGTAAGCGAGGAGATGATCTCGCGCCAGACGCCGACCAGCGCCTCCACCGGGAGAGGTCCGCGATTGCGGGCGATCAGCCGGCGTAGAATCGAGGCCTCGCGGCCGGCCCGGAACAGCGGCGCCCCGTTTCTCGACCCACCCCGCCCCTTGGCCGCGGCGACTCGGTCGACGATCTCCGCCCGGCTCATCAGCAGGTCGTGCATCGCATTGTCGATGGCGTCGATCTCCAGGCGCAGTACCGCCAGGGCGCGGTCGACGGCGGGATCGCTCTTGTCAGCGGCCATGGCATTCCTGTCGGAGGCGAAAAAACACGATGGCAAAAGGGGATTGGAGGGGATGTATGGATAGCGGGGACCGCTCCCAAAAGCAAAGCCTGTGCAGCGAGCCGGCCGTCAGTGCCGGCCGGGCGCGCCTTGGCTGTTGACATCGGAACCGCTCTCGTTTCTATTCGCCTGATCGTGGCGATTTGAGCCGACTGGCTTGCGGACCACGTAAAAAAATCCGCTAAAAGGTCGGAGCTCCGCGCCCTGACCCAACCGGTCGGGGCGTTGTTGTTTTGGGCCGGACGGAAACATAGCCAGCACGATGACCGATCTGCAGCGTCATGCGATGACCGCCCCCGAGGTCCGCCCGGCCATGGCCCCGGTGGCGCCAGGCATTGTCCTGCCCGGCCAGCGCCTCGAATTTCCAGCGCTCGAGCCGCTGCCGCTCGATTGCGGCGTCTCGTTGGCACCGTTTACCGTGGCCTACCAGACCTACGGCACGCTCAACGCCGACAAGTCGAACGCCATCCTCGTCTGCCACGCCCTGACCGGGGACCAGTTCGTCGCCGAGATCCACCCGGTCACCGGCAAGCCGGGCTGGTGGGAGACCATGGTCGGTCCGGGCCTGGTCTTCGACACCGACCGCTACTTCATCATCTGCACGAACGTGCTTGGCGGCTGCATGGGCTCGAGCGGGCCGGCGACCGTCAACCCGGCCACCGGCCAGCCCTGGGGCCTGTCTTTTCCGGTCATCACCATCCGCGACATGGTGCGCGCCCAGAAGCGGCTGATCGATCACCTGGGCATCGACAGCCTGTTCTGCGTCACCGGCGGCTCGATGGGCGGCATGCAGGTGCTGGAATGGGCCGCCTGCTACCCCGAGCGCGTGTTCAGCGCCATGCCGATCGCCACGGCCGCGCGCCATTCCGCGCAGAACATCGCCTTCCACGAGGTGGGCCGCCAGGCGATCATGGCCGATCCCGAATGGAGCGGCGGCAGCTACCAGCGCCAAGGCAAGCGGCCCGAGCGCGGTCTCGCCGTGGCGCGCATGGCCGCCCACATCACCTATCTCTCGGAGGCGGCGCTGCACCGCAAGTTTGGCCGCTCGCTGCAGGACCGCGAGCAGCTCTCCTTCGGCTTCGATGCCGACTTCCAGGTGGAGAGCTACCTGCGCCATCAGGGCTCGATCTTCGTCGACCGCTTCGACGCCAACTCCTATCTCTACATCACGCGCGCCTGCGACTATTTCGACCTCGCCGCAGAGCACGGCGGCACGCTGGCCAACGCCTTCCGCGGTACCAAGACCCGCTTCTGCATCGTTTCTTTCACCAGCGACTGGCTGTATCCGACCTCGGAGAACCGGGCCGTGGTCCACGCCCTCAACGCCGCCGCAGCCAATGTCAGCTTCGTCGAGATCGCCACCGACAAGGGGCACGACGCCTTCCTGCTCGAAGAACCCGAGTTCTTCGCCACCGTCGGCGGCTTTCTCAACGGCTGCGCCGAGCACCGAGGCTTGAAGAGACCATGATCGCCATCCCGGCCACCCGCCCGCGCTCCAACATCCGCGTCGACCTGCAGATCATCGCCGACATGGTGACGCCCGGCAGCCGCGTGCTCGACGTCGGCTGCGGTGATGGCGCCCTGCTCGACTGGCTGCAGCACAACAAGAGCGTCGACGGCCGCGGCATCGAATGGAGCCAGGCCGGAGTCAACAACTGCGTCCGCCAGGGCCTCTCGGTCATCCAGGGCGACGCGGAGACGGATCTGCGGGACTACCCGTCGGAAGCCTTCGACTACGTCATCCTGTCACAGACCCTGCAGGCCACCTTCGATCCCAAGGTGGTGCTGGGCGAGGTGGTGCGCATCGGGCGGCGGGCCATAGTCTCCTTCCCCAATTTCGGCGTCTGGCACATCCGCCTGGCGCTGCTGCTGACCGGCAGGATGCCGGTGACCGACTCGCTCGACAGCGCCTGGTACGAAACGCCCAACATCCACCTCTGCACGATCAGCGACTTCGTCGAGCTGTGCGACGATCTCGGCATCGTCATCGAGCAGGGCATGGTGCTCGACCGCAAGGGCCAGGCACGCCAGCTGCGCGCCCCCGGCTTCATGAGCAACCTGCTCGGCGAGCAGGGCCTGTTCGTCCTCAGCCGGCGGTAGCCTCGGATTGCGGCAAACAAGGCAACCGGCCTCTCCGGCCGCGCCTTTTCCGCGGCCTTATTGGACATTCTGGACATCATTGGACACGATTGGACACGGAAATCACCGTGTCGAATCAACGGCCGGGAAAAGCCATGTCCAACTGCCCCCGCGAAGACATAAAGCCACATTTCAGCCGTAATCCCAGCAAAACACGAGCTAACTGCGGTCGCGGGTCCGCGACCCCCACCACAGTCTTCACCATGTCAAAGAGCCTACCCCAACACATGGTGGACGATTTGGATATTTCAAGACCCGGGCGCCAGTGCGTCCGTCCGCTTCGTGCCAAA